>NZ_JCAOER010000010.1:0-39639 GCF_059579415.1 Fructobacillus sp. ChS1-6f1-1-27
TCACCGATTGAATATCGGCAACCAGCCGCTTAGCGAACTAGTAAATATTTACTTTAGTTTTTGGGGTATACGTCATTGTGGTTGGACTTTTTATTTGCCAATAAATTTCCCATAATCGCCAAACAAAAAGAAGCAAGCCAAGTCCGGCTCGCTTCTTTTAACTTATATTCACTATTATTAAGCAAAGGAATGAATGTTACCAATGAAGAGCGCCCCAACCAAAACAAGCAAGGTTCCAATCAGGATCAGCTTCATCTGAGTTGACGTCTTCTTTTCGTGCAAGATGTAAATTCCACCGAAAGTTCCGACAATAATACTCAACTGTGACAAGGCCGTGGCGATTGTCTGACCAACAGCAGGGTCAGCAGATGAAACAAACATAAAGATGTTTCCAAAGGCCCAAACAAGACCAGTCGTCACGTTCTTCCAAGTTGGCTTGGCAAACATCTGACCGCCTTCACGGAAGACAAAGAGAACAATAATCAAGGCTCCAACAACTTGACCGATGGCCTGTGGACCAACAATAGCAGTCATGTAGTTCAAACCATTACCGGCAGTCTTGATGTTGTCTGAGATATAACCAATCTTTGACAAGAAGTTTGGCAAAACGAAGTACAACATGAAACCAGCCGTTGACAAGACCAAGTACAAGATTCCCTTGGCATCAATCTTAGATGGCGTCGTATCGTTCTTGTCAGGCTTTGAAATCAAAACGGCCCCAAAGACAACCAAAGCGATCGCGATAATTCCAACAACCCACATCGCAACGCTAACCCATTCACCAAGAAGGGTAGCAGCCAAGAGAGCGTTCATAATGATTTGTCCGGCAGTTGATAGTGGCATTCCAAGCGAAACACCCATTTGCTTAAAGAGCAAGAACTGGAAGACCATTCCCATGGCCCAAACCAAACCTGACAAGATTCCAACGACCCAGATTTCAGATCCGAGGTAGAAACCATTTGGGATAACGAAGAAGAACATCGTCAACAAACCAAAGAGCAAGGCTCCCAGTGACATTCCAAATGTCTGTTGGGCAGCTGACCCACCCATCTTCGTTGAAACTAAGCCAACTGACCCCCAAAACAAGGCGGGCAGTAAGGCAATCAAAATTGCATAATCCATTTTACCTGGACTCCTTTCACTTATCTTACAAACTTTATTTTACAATAATGTAAACGGTTACACAACAATTTTTTGAATTATTTTTTTCACAAAGCAAAAAGGCCTGCTATTGCAGGCCTTTTACAATACTATTACTTATCGTAACGTGACAAGTTCCAGTTTTCAATCGTGGTAATGATTGACTTTGGATAAGTTGGATCAGTTGCATAACCATCCTTGTACAATGCTTGGGCAGCATCTGAATAGTTCGTAGCAGCCAAAACGTCAGCAAACTGGTTAGCGTTCCAAGTATTTCCGTTCTTCAGCGTCTTGGCATGAGCTTCCATTGATTGCTTGTAAGAAGTATAAACCGCAAAGCGAGCCTTCTTCGTGACGGTCTTACCATTTTCAACTTCTTGAGTCTCTAGGACAACTGACTTACCAGCAGTGGTATCATCCGTTTTCACACCAAAGTAGTTATGGTACTTGGTTGACAAGACTGAATCATCCCAGTTTGATTCATGGATTGCTTGCGCAATTGAAATTGAAGGTAAGATACCATATTGTGTCTTCAAGGTTTGAGCGTATGCCGCAATCTTCTTAATGAAGGCCAAGCGACGGTTAAACTCTTTCATTCCGCCTTCTGGCGCTAGCAAGATGGCCGTTGAGGCTGGGATTTGGTTTGCTTCAAGCTTGCTATAGTATGGTGACAAAGTCTTGTTACTTTGCTTCAACAAGTCCATCACGACATCATCAGCAGACTTTTCCTTCTTAAAGCGGTAAATACCTGACAAAACTAAGTCGTACAAAGTATAACCAGACTTAGCATTTTCAAAGAGCTTTGGATACTTCTTCTTTGCCTTAGCAATCAAAGCCTTATCTGTATAAGCAGCCACCAACTTTGACCTTGATACGCCAGTGGCGTTGGCAATCGTTGAAGCCGTCATATCATAAGTCTTAGTGTTTGAAATGTAGGTGTACTTTGATGAAAGAACTGGGTCAGCCCCATCCCCTTCACAAAGTTGTTCGTACAACTGCTTGATACTTTCGACTGGTGAAACAACGTAAGAACCAGCCTCAATTTGGCTAGCCCCATAACGCTTAGCATAGCGTTCAAAGTACTTAGCCTTGCGGATTACGCCAGCGTCTTGCAATGCCTGAGCAATCTGTTTAGTACTCTGGTCAGAAGTAATTGTGACGGTTTGTTCTGACAAATCATTAGCGTTTTTCGGACCATAATTATGGTATTCAATCAAGCCAAAGATTCCAGCCGCAACAATCAAAATGGCCAACACGCCCAAGGCCCACTTCCACCAAGAATGGCCATTACGGGCCCTTGGGGTCTTGTCCTTACTTCTTTGCATGTTCACTGAATCAAGCAATGAACCATCTAACGTATACTTATTTTTATCTTTCATACTTCTTCTACTCTAACGCCGGCTGGTCGTCGACCCTCTACTTTCCCCAACAAAAAGCATAACGAGAATCCTCGTTATGCTCTTTTTTACAATCAAACTTTAGGCCATCAAATCTTGCACATCGCGGGCAATCATCAATTCTTCATCGGTTGGCACAACCAAAGTCTTGATCTTAGCGTCTGCTGCTGAAACATCAGCCTCTTCACGGCAGCCAGTGTTCTTGTCCTTATCAATGGTAATACCAAAGTAACCCAACCGGTCAGTAATTTCTTCACGGACCCAGTCAGCATTTTCACCAATACCAGCGGTGAAGACCAAAGCATCAGCACCACCCATTTCGGCAATATATTGACCAACGTAGCGGATCACCCGGTCAACAAAGATTTTAATTGCTAGGTCAGCTTGTTCATTGTCCTTGCGGGCAGCTAACAAGTCACGCATATCGCTTGATACTTGCGAGATACCTTGCAAACCAGACTTCTTGTTCAAAACCGTCAACATGTCTTCATTTGACAAGTTTTCCTTAGTTTGGATGAAGTTGACCAATGAAGCATCAACGTCCCCAGACCGAGTAGCCATCGTGACACCAGCAAGTGGTGTGAAGCCCATTGAGGTATCAAATGACTTGCCATCCTTAATGGCAGTAATTGAAGCACCAGCACCCAAGTGCAATGTGATCAACTTCAAGTCATCTAACTTCTTACCGAGCATTTCAGCAGCACGGCTAGCAACGTAACGGTGTGATGTTCCATGGGCTCCGTACTTACGAGCACCATACTTTTCATAGTATTCGTATGGTAATGAGTACAAGTAGTTAACCTTTGGCATCGTTTGGTGGAACGACGTATCAAAGACCGCCACAGAAGTTGCGTCAGGCAACAACTTTTGGAAAGCCCGAATTCCCAAAGCATTAGCTGGGTTGTGTAATGGTGCGTATGCGGCCAATTCATCAATCTTAGCTAAGACATCATCGTTAACCAAAACAGACTTGTCAAAGTATTCACCACCGGCAACAACTCGGTGACCAACCCCAACGATTTCGCTGAAGTCTTCAATAATGGCTAAGTCAGACAATTGCTTCAACATCAAGTTGATGGCCACTTGGTGGTCCTTGATTGCTGCTTGCGTCTTGAACTTGGCTTTTTCGCCAGAAATTTCAACTTCTGAGTTCTTAGCAGCCGTGTCATTGGTAGCAAACTTAATGGTAACAATGGCATCATCCATCCCAATTCGTTCGATCAAACCTTGAGCAATTACTTGTTCCTTTGGCATTTCCAGCAGTTGAAACTTGAGTGAAGAACTACCGGCATTAACAGCCATAATCTTAGCCATGAAAAATCCACCTATCTTTGTTATTTATTCATTTTCTAACTTACCTAAGTTTACCCCAGGCAGCGATATCTTGCAAAAATTCTTGCAAGGTTTTTGGGTCCTTAACAGACGGGTATTGCCCCATCAAAACTTCTTGCTTTGGCCCGACCCCTGGCTTACGCAAAACCAAAATAGCCTTGGCCCGTTCTTGGTTTTTGAAAAATTCATTTGGCAGTGACAAGAAGGCCTTTAATTGGGCTTTTTTTGACAAAAGTTTTAGGATTGCTTCGTGGTGGTCACCCGTTAATAAGTCGGCTGGCACGACCAGGTAGACCCAACCATCATCTTTAACCAATTCCAAAGATTTCTCGACCATCAAATAATGGGCATAGGCCTTGTCTTTTTCAGTTGTGAAGGCCGTGGCAAAATCGGCTGGTGCTTGGCCCGGGTAGTAACCAATTGGTAAGTCGCCAATCACAACATCTGCTGGCTCAACGCTACCTGGTTCTTGCTGTAAGACATCCCCTAAGTACAAGGGCGTTTCTTCCCGGTTCAAGGCTTCATCTGTCACCGTTGCCAGGTCTAACTGGTCTTGACTATTATCGAGCCCGGCCAAATGAACCTGGCCCAAGTCATGCCGGTCCAAGGTTTCTTGAACAGTCCAAAGCAAGTTACCGGTCCCAACAACCATGTCTAGGATTGAACTATTTGCCGTCAAGTGAGCCGTTTGGAAAACAAGTTCACCAAGCAAATAACCAATCCCATCAGGCGTGAGCTGGTCATTAGTTAAGACCTTGTCGGCCTTATCGGCCTTCAACAACAAGAGTTGTAAGATATTGCGTCGGTCGGCATAGGCTAAGGTTGACCATTTAAGGTCCTTTAAGCTGGCCAGTCGGTCTTGGCTAGTTGGTGAATAAGCTAAGGCGTCGGCTGTGACTACTTGGCCAGCGTTTAAGGTTGCTAACGTTTCAACCAAAGCCTTCCGGTTCGAAACTTTTTCTGCTTGGTGGATTTGGTCAACCACTGCAAAAATTTTATTAAAATAAGTGAGAATCTGTTCATTAATCATGCTATTATTTTAGCCTTTTTAAGCCGGTGAAACAAGACTAATCGACGATTAAAGGCCGGTGGTAAGACCGGTTTCGACCTTCAATTTGGACCTGGCGGTCACCTGGGTCAACCTGCCAAGAATACTCGTCCCAGTTGCCAGCGACAACCCGATCACTTTGGTAGGCAGCATTGGCCTTCATTTGGCAAATATTAACTTTTAAATGACGGTTAGCGAGGTCCACTGCTTTAATTTCTTGGTCAAAAACCTTAGCTTGCCAGAAATAGGCAGTCGCCAAGATAGCTAAGAGAATAATCGTTGGCAAGAGGACATAAGCAGGCTGTTTCATGGCTGCTTTCTTCCTTGAAAATCTTGTTCGTCATCTTGAGCGATGAATAAAAGTCCAGGCAACTTCCTGCCACCGACTGTTTCAACTTTTAGGTAATGGCAAAAGCCACCATCTTCAACCGTTAGTTCTTTAACACCTGACATTAAAATCACCTGACCACGGTTATTTTCACTAGTCATCACCAGGTTTTCCTTCCGCACAGTAATTTTAACCAGGTCTTTCTTTCGTTTCATTAATTTAATCCCCTCTTTGTTAGCCGACACAAACCGGTAGCCCTGAGCACTAATTTGGTCTGTGACGGATTGCAATGTTAGCTCTGCCCTTGCAAAATTTGATTGGTGAAAATGCTTTGGGACCATAACGGCAATTCCTTCAAAAATTAAGGCAGCTACTAACAATGACAGGAGGGCTTCGACTAGGGTAAAACCCGGTTTTCTTTTAACCATCTCCTTCTCCTTTATTGGCTTTCTTTTTGCTGGTTGAATTGTTTGGCTTGGCGAATCTCTTTTCGTAAAAGGTCTTGGTTTTCTTGGTAAAGCCGTTGTTTTTGTCTGGAAAAATCCGTCACCAAGTGCCATTCAAATAAGGCTGCCCCGGTTAACAAAGCTAATGCAACCAGGCCTTCTACTAGTGCAAAGCTAGGATTTTTGTCGTTCTTCAAAGCGATAGGTTCCACCTCCAAACTGAAAAATAATTGCTAACACTACCCGCCCCTTTTCTAGTAGCACCGTCTGCGGAGCAACATAGCCGGTATTTTTCAAGGTTACCTGGTGGTTCTTGGCCACTTGGTACCCATCCGGGTAGGCCAGCTGGTTTTGGTTACTGCCAAAAGTCACCGCCTCCTTTTCAAAAGACAGCACCTGGTCATCTCCACCATCTTGGCTGACCAACCGTAAGTGCTGGTAATTAGCTGCAAAAATTTTCTCAAACTGGCTCATAGTCATCTGCTTGCTATGGGGTCGAAAGATTAATCCTAGACCAATCAGTAATGAAACCAAGCTCAGGACCACCAAACTTTCAACAAGGGTGAAGGCCTTAGCCCTTCGCTTCATGGCCATCAATATGAATCTTTAAGTTCTTAACCTTATCGATTTGCTGGTTAGTCAGGTAGTGTTCTTTTTGTAAGTCGGCCAAGGTTACATTTTGCTGGTTGGGGTGGTCATTTAGATACAGGTCAATTTGAGTCTGAACGGTTGCCACCATTGCCTTGGAGTGAGTCTGCTGGGCCTTATCCTTTTGCTTGGTTAAATTTGGCAAAATTAACAGCATCAGTAGGCCAATAATAAACAAGACGACGGTTGCTTCAATCAGAGTAAAGGCTGGCTTTTTTGGCCTTAAAGTTGTCCTATTCTGGTTTTTCTTTAACAAATTCATTCTTTTCATCCGGTAATTCCTCCTAAGTTTTGGTATAAGGGTAATAACATCGCTAGGTAAAGTAAGACAATCGTACAACCAATCAGAGCAAAAAAGATTGGTTGGACCAGACCTAAACAGGCCTTCACCTGCCGGTCGAAAAAGCGAAACTGACTTTTGGAAAAATAGGTCAAATAAGCCCCAAGCAAGTTCACCTCTAACCCTCGGTTTAAGTACCCGGCTAAAGAGGCGTTCAAATAGGGCTGGTTGATAATCCAAGTACTCAGATCACGGCCTTTTATGAGCTGGTCACTGGCACTTTGGGCCATTGCCCTGGTTAATGCGTTTGACCCACTGGTTTCTTCACTAGCAAAGCGGTCAATAATGGTTGAGATTGGCAACCCGGCCGAAAGCAAGATGCCAGTATGTTCGGCTAGCAAAAAGGTCATTAAAGACCGGATGATCATCCCGACCACCGGTAACTTCGCCAACCAGGTTAACCGCACCAACGGGGTTTGCTTTTTCAACCACCAGTAAAAGCCAAACCCAGAGAAAACCAAGCCACCAACTAAGATGACCAACCCGTGCAACAAGACCAAGGCCAAGTTTCCTTGCCCCTGTCCGCTTGTATTTGCCAGAGTATTAAAAATTGGGTAGAGGTAGCACTCCATTCCAACAACCAGCAAAAACAAGAAAACCAGTAAAATCAGCGGGTAGGCTAAGACCTGGCGGAGTTTGCGCTTATAGGTTAGCAGCTGGTCAAGGTTTTGGGCCAGGGACATCAATGTTTGGTCGAACCGGCCATGAAGCTGACCCAATTCTAGATAGGTGCCCAAGCCGGGACTAACGAGCGTCGTCAGGCTCTTGCTTAAGTTTTGACCATTGGTTAAGTCCTGCTTGGTTTGTTCAAGTAACGGGTGCCAGTGCGGGTGGGCCGCGTCCAAGACATCCAGACTTAAGTTGAGCGGGTAGCCCGATTGGACCAGTTCCCCTAACTCCGCTAAAAAAATCACCTGGTCTTGGTCCGATAACCGCCGGTCTTTTTTCTTCATCATGACAAATCCTCCTTCATGTTGTTGGCAAACCGAGTCTTGTGTAATAACCGGTTCACATTTTCTTGGTAAGGGTCGTGACTAACAACCTCGCCATCTTGCCAGTCCGCCACACCGGCAACTGCTCCTTGCTTGCCATTGGGCAGTGGGTAAAGGCGCTGGTAGATTGTTTTAACCAGGGCTTGGCGAACCTGCTGGCCATCCAATCCCAAATCAACTAACCGGTCAACCACCTGCAACTCCGAGTTTGCGTGAAGGGTGGTTAAGACAAGGTGGCCCGACAAGGCGGCCTGGAGGGCCGCTTCGGCTGTCTTTTGATCCCGGATTTCACCAATCACCAGGATGTCTGGTCGGTGGCGGAGGGCCACCTTGATTAAGTCTTGGTAAAAAATCCCAGCCTGGTCGTTAACCTGGAGTTGTAAAAACTTTGGCTGTTGAATTTCAACCGGGTCCTCCACTGTTAAGACCACCCGGTCCTTAGCCCAGCGCCGTAAAAGCAAATGGGTAGTCGTGGTCTTACCAGACCCAGTCGGACCAGCAACCACCACCAAACCAGGTTCCGGCAGGTTATTTAATAGCCGGTTTAACTGGTCTTTGAAGGCCCAATTCAAATGGTGGTCACCCTTGTAAATCAGCCGCAAGACAATGCTTTCGCGGTCTAAGAAATCACCAACCGAAGAGGCCCGGACAAAAAAATCATCAAAGGCGAACCGGCCTAATTGTGGTCGCCGGTCTTCTGCTAAATTCAAAGCCGCCTTGTACTTAATCACCGCCAAAACTTGGTTAGCAAAGCTATTATTGAGCTTGTCGAGCACAATTAGCTTGCCTGCTACTTGAGCCTTAACCAGGTATTGGTATTCAAAGGGCAAAAAGTAAAAGTCAGCGAGGTAGTGTCGTTTGCCCCAGCGGAGCATCTCATCGATGAAAGCGGCCGGGTCATCTTTATTCATCACCGGCCACGGCAAATCTTTTTTAAACATTTTCTTTCTCCTTTCCGTGCTATCTTAGTTACACGTAAAAAAGGCAAAAAAATTACAAAAAAAGTCGGTTGAATTTCTTCAACCGACTTTCATTTGCTAGCAAAGCCTATTAGACCAGCGTTTTGCTATTAAAAATATTTTTTATTTTTGGTTCAAAGCTGCTTGGTAAGTGTTTTCCAGTAAGGTAGCAATCGTCATTGGACCAACCCCACCAGGAACCGGAGTGATAAAGCTAGCCTTATCAATAGCAGAGTCAAAGTCAATATCACCAGTGGCCTTGCCATCGACAACGTTCATCCCAACATCAACTAAGACAGCCCCATCTTTGACCTGGTCACCCGTAATGAAGTGTGGAATCCCAACACCAACCACCACAATGTCTGCTTCCTTCAAGAAAGCCAGCAAGTCTTCTCGAGGGGTATAGCGGTGGGCCAAGGTCACCGTGGCATCCGCATTATTCAACAAAGCTGCCATTGGCCGACCAAACAACTGGGACCGGCCAACCACCAAGGCCTTCTTACCATAGGGGTTGATGTCATACTTAGCAAGCATGGTCATCACGCCCTTTGGTGTCGCCGCCACCGCATATTCACCCTGCTGGTCACCAAAGAGCATCCCTTGGTTATAGGCGCCCAAGCCATCAACATCCTTCGCCGGGGCAATCGCTGAAAAGACCTCTTGGTCGTTAACTGCTTCTGGCAACGGCGCTTGGACCAAAATTCCAGTCACCGTGTCATCTTGGTTCAAATCTGCTACAATTTTTAAGACGCCTGCAGTTGTGACATCGCTGTCAACTGCAATATCTTGGGTACCAATCCCAACCTTGGCTGCTGCTCGTTGCTTCATGCCAACGTACAAACGCGACCCATCGTTTTTCGGGTCAAAAACCACTGCCAACTTTGGACTTAGGCCCGCCTGCTTGACTTGGTCGGCCAATCTTGCTTTAATTTCTTTTGATAGCGTTTTGCCGTCTAAAATTGTACCCATTTCATCCTCCAAGGTATTTTCCGAACGATATTTTGCTAAATGCTTTCATAATTCCATTTTAACAGAATATTCTCGTTTTATGACCAGAAGAAAGGAATTTTTTATGTCAGATAACCGAATTTCTTGGGACCAGTACTTTATTGCGCAGGCCGCCATTCTTTCAACCCGGTCAACTTGTACCAGGCGGCATGTCGGGGCCATCTTAGTCAAAGACCACCGGATTATTGCCTCAGGCTATAATGGGGCCGTCTCTGGAACCGCCCATTGTACAGAAGTTGGCGATTATATTGTCGATGGCCACTGTATCCGAGCAGTCCACGCTGAACAAAACGCTTTAATGCAAGCGGCCTCGATGGGGATTGCCGTTGAAGGGGCCGACCTCTATGTTACTGACGCTCCCTGCGTTTTTTGCACGAAGCTCCTCCTCCAAGCCGGGATTAAAAAGATCAACTTCATGCGTGACTACCGCAACGATGAATTTGCCGAGTCACTCTTACAAGAAAAAAATGTTCCCTTGGTCCAAGTCCCATTTGAAGCTGAAACAGCAACTCAAATCGACTTAAGCCAATTTATTAAAGAGTAAAAAGACCAGGACCCCCTGGTCTTTTTTGCTATACTAATAAAGATAGAATTTTTGAGAAAAGGGGTTTACCATGAGTCAAAACGAACAGACTTACTTAGACATGGCAGCAAAGATTTTAAACGAAGGGCACTTCAAGGAAGACCGGACTGGGACTGGCACTTACTCTTACTTTGGAACCCAAATGCGCTTTGATTTGCAGGAAGGTTTTCCCCTCTTAACTACCAAAAAGGTCTTTTTCAAGTTAATCAAATCAGAACTCCTCTGGTTCTTGCGTGGTGATAACAACATCCGTTTCTTGTTGCAAAACAACAACCACATCTGGGACGAGTGGGCTTTTAAAAGCTGGATTGAATCCGATGAATATACCGGTCCTGACATGACGGACTTCGGTCTTCGGTCTGAAAAAGACCCCGAATTTAAGAAGTTGTACTTAGAACAAAAGGACATTTTCGTCGACCGAATTTTAAACGATGATGACTTTATGGAAAAGTACGGCTACATCGGTGAAGTCTACGGGAAGTTGTGGCGGTCATGGGCTTCAGTCCTACCTGACGGCGATTCAACCGACCAAGTTGGTAACCTTATTAAGCAAATTAAAGAAAACCCCAACTCCCGCCGGTTAATTTTAACCGCCTGGAACGCCGAAACCACACCACAGGCGCCATTGCCATCTTGCCACGTACTGTCACAATACTACGTTAGCGACGGTAAGCTGTCAGCCCAACTTTACCAACGGTCCGGTGACTTTTTCTTAGGCGTGCCTTTTAACATTGCTTCTTACTCCTTGTTGATGCACATGATTGCCGCCCAGACCGGCTTGGAAGTTGGCAACTTTGTCCACACCATCGGTGATACCCACATCTACAAGAACCACGTTGATCAAATCAAAACCCAGCTCGACCGGCCAATGCACCCATTGCCAAGGCTCTGGTTAAACCCAGAAGTGAAGTCAATCTTTGACTACACGATGGATGACATCAAGATTTTAGACTACGAATCAGAACCAGCCATTAAGGCACCGGTTGCGGTCTAAGCGCATTCAAAATTGATTTGAAGAAGGATTCCTTCCAACTTTTTCTTTGTAAAACCAATATTATTCCAAACAAAAAGCAGGACAACATTTAAGATGTTGTCCTGCTTTTTTTGATTCAACCCTTATTTAGCCTTAGCAGCCGCTTTCTCATCGCGGTCCTGGCGGGCCAAATCGCGTTCCATAATCTTTTTCAAATACTTAGCAGTATAAGATTCCGTGTTCTTGGCGACCTTTTCAGGCGTTCCAGTCACAACAATCTTACCGCCACCGGCACCACCTTCAGGACCCAAGTCAATCAGCCAATCGGCTGACTTAATCACGTCCAAGTTGTGTTCAATCACAATCACGGTGTTACCGTTATCAGCTAGTCGGTTCAAAACAGACAGCAAACGTGCAATATCATCGGTGTGCAAACCAGTCGTTGGTTCATCTAAGATATAAACCGTCTTGCCGTTAGTGCGACGGTGCAACTCAGAGGCCAACTTCATCCGCTGGGCTTCCCCACCAGACAAAGTTGTGGCTGACTGGCCAAGTTTGACATAGCCCAAACCAACATCATTGATGGTTTGCAGCCGGCGGGCAATCTTAGGAATTGGGGCAAAGAAGTCCAAGGCTTCCCTGGCCGTCAAATCCAAGACATCGGAAATCGTCTTGCCCTTGTAAGTAACTTCCAAGGTTTCAGAGTTATACCGAGTCCCATTGCAGACCTCACAGGCCACATAAACGTCCGGCAAGAAGTTCATCTCAATCTTGATGACCCCATCACCGCGGCAGTTTTCACAGCGACCACCTTTGGTGTTAAAGGAGAACCGCCCCTTCGAATAACCACGGAGCTTGGCCTCATTAGTTTCAGCAAAGAGCGAGCGGATATCATCAAAGACCCCAGTATAAGTTGCTGGGTTTGACCGTGGTGTCCGACCAATTGGCGACTGGTCGATATCAACGACCTGTTCCACGTTTTCAATCCCTTCGACTGCCCGGTAAGAGCCCGGCTTGTTGGAATTTTTGTTCAACTTTTGCTTCAAAACCCGCTTCAAAATGGTGTTGACCAAGGTTGATTTGCCAGAACCTGAAACCCCGGTTACCGCGACAAACTTTCCAAGTGGGAACTTGGCCGTAATGTTCTTCAAGTTATTTTCTTTGGCTCCACGGATGATAATTTCTTGTCCATTACCCTTCCGGCGGGACTTAGGAACTGGAATATACCGTTCACCTGACAGGTACTTACCAGTCAAGGACTGGTTATTTTTTTCAATTTCTGCAGGCGTCCCGGCTGCCATAATTTGACCACCCAAGGCCCCGGCACCCGGACCAACATCAATCAAATAGTCGGCCGCTTGCATCGTGTCTTCGTCGTGTTCGACCACCACTAGGGTATTACCCAAGTTCCGCATCGACTGCATCGAAGCGAGCAACTTATCGTTGTCGCGTTGGTGCAAACCAATCGAAGGTTCATCCAAGACGTACAAGACCCCAGAGAGGTTCGACCCAATCTGCGTCGCCAGGCGGATCCGCTGTGATTCACCACCTGACAAGGTCGAGGCCGACCGTGATAGTGTCAAATAATCCAAACCAACAGACTGCAAGAAACCAAGTCGGTCACGGATTTCCTTTAAGATTGGCTTGGCAATTTCTTGGTCTTGTTGACCAAACTTTAATTGGTTAAAGAAGGCCAATTCTTCGTCAACCGGCAAATTCGAAATGTCACCAATATTTTGACCACCAACCTTAATTGACAAAGCAGCCGGGTTTAACCGGTAGCCGTGACAAACTGGGCAGGTTAACTGGGTCATATACTGGGCCATTTGATCGCGAGTAAAGTCAGAGTTGGTTTCCTTATACCGACGAGAAATATTGTTCAAGACTCCTTCAAAAACCTGGTCGACATCGCGGACGCCACCAAAGTCATTTTGAAAGTGAAAGTGGAAAGTTTTTTCACCAGAACCAGTCAAAATCATTTCTTGCTGGTCCTTTGGCAAGTCCCTAAATGGGACGTTTTCATCAATACCAAATTGGTCACAGAACTGGGTTAACATTTCTGGATAATAGTTTGATGAAATTGGGTTCCAAGGGGCAATCGCTCCTTGCTTCAAGGTTAATGACCGGTCTGGAACCACCAAGTCAATATCAACTTCTTGGGTCGACCCAATTCCCTGACAAACGGGGCACGCCCCCATTGGTGCGTTAAAGGAGAAAAGCCGTGGTTCTAACCGGCCGACCATAAAGTCCTTCAATTCACCTAAGTAGTGGTCAGAAAAACGAAGGGCGTCCAGCTTTTCTTCCCCTTCACGGGCAACTGGTTCCAAAATAACCAAACCTTGGGCTAACCCAGTCGCTGCTTCAATTGAATCAAAGAGCCGTGACCGTGAGTCCGACCGCATCACAATCCGGTCAACCATCACGTCAATGTCATGGTATTTATTCCGGTCCAAAGCATGGTCTTCGTTGGTATCTAATTCGATAATTTCACCATCAACTCGGGCCCGGAGGTAACCTTGCTTTTGCATGTTAGCAAAGGCCTTTTCATGGGTCCCGCGCTTGTGTTCAATGATTGGTGCAAAAACCTGAAGACGGGTCCCCTCTGGCAAGTTTTTTTGAGCATACTCAACCATTTGGTCAATCGAGTGCAAGATTTTTGTCCCATCCTTAGGGTCATCTGGCTTTCCAACCCGGGCATAGAGCAAACGGAAGTAATCAGCAATTTCCGTCACCGTTCCAACCGTTGACCGCGGATTATTTGACGTGGTCTTTTGGTCAATTGAAATGGCTGGTGACAGCCCATCAATTGAATCCACGTCTGGTTTGTCCATTTGGCCCAAAAATTGGCGGGCGTATGATGACAAAGATTCAACATAGCGTCGCTGCCCTTCGGCATAGAGAGTATCAAAGGCCAAAGAAGACTTCCCAGACCCTGACAAACCAGTCACAACCGTCAGCGCATCCTTGGGGATATCAACGTCAATATTTTTTAAGTTGTGGGCTCGAGCCCCACGAATTTCAATTTTATCTTTTGCCATTGGCTCCTCTTTTATTTTCCAAACAAAACTAGCTAATTTGCCACAAAGCCAACGAATCGTCGACCTCTAGGCCATTAAACGAACCGTTTTAGCGGCCAGCCTGTTTCTTCAATTTCATAATATTATCACGGACCTTGGCGGCGGTTTCAAAGTCAAGTCCCTTGGCCGCAGCACGCATCTGGTTGGCCAAGTTTTCCAAGATATCCGTCTGGTCTGACTTTGGCAAGTCAGCAAAGTCAACTGCCGTCAAATCAACCGTTTCAGCCTCTTCGGCGGCCTTTGAAGCCCGGATTAAGTCCCGGACTTCCTTCTTAATCGTCTTAGGGGTAATGCCGTGCTCTTTGTTATAAGCCATCTGAATCTCACGACGGCGGGCAGTCTCATCGATTGCTTCTTGCATCGCCTTGGTGATCTTATCGGCATACATAATCACGTGTCCATTTTGGTTTCGAGCGGCCCGACCAATCGTTTGAATCAACGACCGAGGGTTCCGCAAGAATCCTTCCTTATCGGCATCCAAAATCGCAACCAAAGAAGTCTCAGGAACATCAATTCCTTCCCGCAACAGGTTAATTCCGACCAAGACGTCATACTTACCTAAACGCAGGTCGCGGATAATTGCGGTTCGCTCCAAAGTTTTAATATCAGAGTGCAAATAAGCAACCTTGATGCCGACATCCTTTAGGTAATCGGTCAAGTCTTCTGACATCCGTTTGGTCAAAGTGGTGATGAAGACCCGTTCATCCTTTTCTACCCGCTTATTAATTTCACCAACCAGGTCATCAATCTGGCCCATCACTGGCCGAACTTCAATTTCAGGGTCTAGCAAGCCAGTTGGACGGATAATTTGTTCAACAACATCCTTTTTAGGAACCCGTTCTAATTCATAGTCACCAGGCGTGGCCGACATATAAACAATCTGGTGAACATGGTCTTCAAACTCTGGCAACCGAAGTGGCCGGTTATCCAAGGCAGATGGCAGACGGAAGCCATAGTCAACCAGCGTCTGTTTCCGGGCTCGGTCACCGTTATACATTCCACGAACTTGTGGCATCGTCACATGACTTTCATCAACAACAATCAAAAAGTCATCGGGGAAGAAGTCGAGCAGCGTAAAGGGTGCTTCACCCTCTTTACGGCCGTCCATCCAACGGGAATAGTTTTCAATACCGGAAGTAAAGCCCATTTCGTTGAGCATTGCCAGATCGTATTCAGTCCGCTGCTTCAATCGCTGGGCCTCCAGCAACTTACCTTCGCTTTCAAACTTCTTAACTTGCTCTTCCATTTCACCACGGATACCGTCTAAAGCCGTTTGCATCCGGTCATCATCGGTCATAAAGTGCTTAGCTGGGAAGATGGCAACATAGTCACGCTCGGAAACGATTTGGCCCGTTAAGGCGTTAATTTGGCGAATTCGGTCAATTTCATCACCAAAAAACTCAACCCGCATGGCAAATTCATCTTGCGATGCCGGGAAAATTTCAATTACATCACCACGGACGCGGAAAGTCCCACGCTGGAAGTCAATATCGTTGCGAGTAAACTGGACGTCAATTAAGTCGTGCATCAACTGGTTCCGGCCATACTCGTTACCAACCCGCAAAGAAATTACGTGGTCTTGGTACTGGTGGGGGTCACCCAAACCAAAGATAGAAGAAACAGAAGCAACAACGATTGTATCGTTGCGTTCAAATAGTGACGAAGTCGCTGAGTTTCGCAACTGGTCAATTTCATCGTTAATCGATGAATCCTTTTCAATAAAGGTATCAGACGAAGGCACATAGGCTTCCGGCTGGTAGTAATCATAGTATGAAACGAAGTATTCGACCGCGTTATTGGGGAAGAATTCCTTTAATTCAGAGTAAAGCTGGCCGGCCAAAGTCTTATTGTGGGACAAGACCAAGGTTGGCTTATTATTTTGGGCAATCACATTCGAAATCGTAAATGTCTTTCCAGTCCCGGTGGCCCCGAGCAAGACCTGCTCCTTTTCACCATTTTTTAGGCCGGTGACAAGTTTATTAATCGCATTGGGTTGATCACCAGTCGGTTGGTACTTCGAAACAACCTCGAAGGTCTTATCCTTATTTGGTGTCATGTAAACATCCTCCTTGACTGGCACAAATCATTTATTTCTATTATAACAAAAATCGAACACATGTTCTATTTGCTAACATGGTCCGATTTTCATTTGTTATTTACTTTAATTCTGGGGCGTCAGTGACGTAATCACTAACCGTTGAGTGGCCACCGTTCAACGCCAAGATTGAAGTTGGGTTGGACTTTTGAGCCTTCTTCAAGGCAGCCAAGGCGATGCTCTTTTGGTAATTGTAAGAACTCTTGTCAATCTTGTGATAGTTCAAGCGGTCCTTATCAAAGCGGAGCAAGTCACCCGTAATCACCTTATCAGAGTAAGTCAACGAGTTATTAACGTAGTTTTGTATCCGGGCGGCAAAGGCCTTCAAGGCTGGGTTACCATCCATTGAAACTTCCTTACCGGTACTGGTGTTATAGTACTTATTCTTATACTTGGTATAAGTTGATGTGACCCAGTCACCATCACGGAAGGCAACGACTTGTGGGTTTTGGGTTGATAGCAAATCATGGCCGAAGAGGGTCATACCATCAGTTGAAACCCCTAACAAGTTCAACAAGGTTGGCATCATGTCAATTTCACCACCATAAGTGTGGTTAACACCACCAGCCAAGTTGGTAGCGTGAATCATAAATGGCACCTTTTGGAACTGAGCCAAGTCATAGTTCGTTACGGTACTCTTACCAAGCAACTTGGCAATTGCAGCCTTATGGTTTTCAGAAATACCATAGTGGTCCCCGTACAAGACGAAGACAGAGTTATCATACAAGCCTGACTTCTTCATGTAGTTCATCAACTCACCAAAGGCTTGGTCCAAGTAATGGGCAGTTTGTACGTAACCATCGACAGTACTGTCACCTGTGTTGGTTGATGGGAAGGAAATGTTTTGCTTATCCAAGTCATATGGATAGTGGTTTGTCACCGTAATCAACTTGGCATAGAACGGCTGTGGTAACTGTTCAAGGTACTGGGCAGTATCTTGCAAGAAAATCTTATCCTTCATCCCATAACCAACGTTATAACTAGCCTTGTCGGCATCCTTAAAGTAATTCTTCGAGAAGAAGTAGTCATAACCAAAGGACTTATAAGCGTTATTTCGGTTCCAGAAAGTTGGCACATCACCGTGGAAGGCGGCAGAAGTATAACCCTGCTGGCCCAAAATAGCAGCCATTGATTCAAAGGTGTTGCTAGTACCATACTTGGTCATCGCAGAACCAGTTGACAAACCGTACAATGAGTTTTCCTGCATCATTTCGGCATCAGAGGTCTTTCCTTGACCAACTTCGTTGTAGAAGTTGTCAAATGAAAGCGTATTTTGGTCATGGTAGAAGGCGTTCAAGTTTGGCGTTACTTCTTGTCCATCAACCTTATAATCAATCAAGAACTGTTGGAAGGACTCCAAGTGAATGACAATCACGTTCTTGCCCTTTTCAGTTCCAGTATAAGAAGCATTCACCGGGATCTTATTTTCATTGATAAAGTCTTGAACCTTCGTCAAATCAGAAGCCTTGGCTTCCTTTCGTGAATCCGACTGGTTCTTTGTTTGCCAGGCATTATACGCCGCATATTCATTAAGTCCTAAGTACTTAACAATATAGTTATTATCAAATGAACGAGTCAACAAGCCAGACCGGTCAACAGAGGCAACCCCGAAGTCAACTAACATCAAGGCAATTCCCAAGAAAGTGGTCAAAATCGCATAGCGCTTTTGGATGCCCTTTTTATCAATTGGCCAGAACTTGAAAATCAAGACGACTGCCAAAACAATCAAGTCGAGGTATACTAAGAAATCGGTTGGGCGGATAATCGCCACAATTGACTTGCCCAGGTTATTGCCAGTTGATGACCCAGAACCAAGGATTCCCATCGACAAGAAGTCGGAAAATTCCCGGTAGTACAAAATGTTAGCAAAGAGCCAAATCGTTTGAATTAAGTTCATCACCCAGGCCAAAACATAAGCCCAGCGGCCACGGAAATACAGGGCAATTCCTAGCAAAATAATTGCCGTTGGAATTGGGTTTAAGACCAACAAGAATTGTTGGATAGGGCCTTCAGCCCCAAGGGAAAAGTTAAAGAGATAGTTAACGTAGGTCTTTAACCAAACTAAGACCAAATTTAAAACAAAAAAGCCAGTAATCCCAGTCCATGAAGACCGGTTCAACTTAATTTGTTTCCAAAGGTTTTTCGGGTTTAAAGCGTCTTTTAGACGAGCTAACATAATGAGTTCCTCACAAAAAAATTAAAAAGTTAGCTGAACATCGCGCAACAAGTCGTAAATTTCGATTGCCACTAAGTCGATGTCATCAAACTGGTACTGCTTTTCTAGCCGGTGTTCTTCAATCGTCCAGACCTGGTTTTCCTGGTCGTAAGTAACTTTCAAGACCTCAACCCCAAAGGAGTCAAACCGTCGGACTTGGAACCGTTGGTCACTCGCCTTTTTCATGGCATCCAGCCGGTTTAAAATCGATTGTAAGGTACTTGGATTGTCGAAATCAGCCATTTCATCCTACCTTTGGATTCTTCTTGTCCGGAATAATATAAGCAATAATTCCGGCAAATAAGCAAAAGTAATAGGTAATCAACCGCCAAATTAAAATCACAAGGATCAAGGTCGCGGACTTCTTAACAAAGGGCGTGAACAACAATTGGAATGATAACTCAGCACCACCAACCCCACCAGGAATTGGGAAGAGCGAAATCACCATCACAATCATGATGTTCATGGTTAAAATCAGCCAAGGGTTGGTTGACCCATAACCAAAAGCCCGAATCACGAAGTAAGGCACGATGTACAAAGCCATCAACTGTAGGGCCGTATAAACGGTCGCAACCGATAATGACTTAGCAGACCGTGCTACCCGCCGTGATTCTTCGTGAAAGTTATTGACCTTTGCTTCAATTCCGGCGACAAGCCGCTCGACACGAGCAGGCTGCCAAAACTTACTTGCTAATTTAGCACTCCAGTCAACGAATTTCAAGCTTAGTGCCGGCCAAAACATCACTAGCAAGAGGCCGAAGATGACCGTAGCGTGAATTAAAATTGCAAAGGGAATAAAGGTGGCAAAGGCCGAGGCCACGTGCTGGTAGATAAAGGACTCAGCCGAAATGTAGCCAACAATAAAGAACAAGACGACCACAATTTGATAGACCAAAAACTTCATCAAAGTCACCGATAAAGCCCGACCAGTTTCAATTTTACCACGAGTTAAGGCGTAAAGTTGGGCTGGTTGCCCACCAGAGGCAAAGGGGGTTAGCCCTGTCCCCAATTGGTTTAACAATGGCACTCGGATCAAGGTCCCCCACGTAGTGATTTTCCGATCTTCTTCACTCAGCAAGGCTCGCGTAGCAAAGGCCTCTAAAATTAAAGAGAGGACCATCATCAAAAAGGCTGCTAGCAAGAACCGCCAGTCCAAAACCTTTAAGGCGTGTTTCAGCTGGGTCCCCTTGCCCGCTAATTCTTTTGTTAAATAATAGACTGTCAGTCCCGTTAGTAAAACAACTAAGAGAGCTGACAGCTGGTTTCTTCTCGATTTCATCAAGCTTTCCTTAGGACTCTGAACCAGACCACGCCGGCTTTTTAGCACCAGACTGACCAAAGTCAGAGATGGTGCTATTATTTAAAACCGCTTGGTAAACTTCATAAAGAGTCTCACCGACCTTATACAGGTCACGTTCTTTTGCGACTTCAAAGCCAGCCGCCGTTAAATCAGGCTTTTGCTTGGCCAAGATAGCTTGCATTTGCAAGTCGAAGTCTTCAAGGTCGGATGCCAAATAAGCTGTTTCTCCGTCCTTTAACCAAGAATTATACACCGGAATGTCTCGAAGTAAAATATTTTGGTGAGAAGCCAAGGCTTCTAAGACGACAATCCCTTCGGTTTCTTCATATGAAGGATAAAGGAATAAGTCTGCCCCAGCGAAGGCTCCCAGGATAACATCCCCATCAATATAGCCAGGGAAAATCAGATTTTTAGGATGGTCCCCGAAGACCACTTGCCGGACCTTTTTTGGCAAAATTTTAGGGTTCGTATGGCCGAACCAGATAAAAGTAATTTCTGGGTGGCGGTGGGCCAATTCAATAAAGTCAAAGATGCCCTTGCGCTCGAAGAAGAGCCCCACGGAAATAACCACCTTTTGGCCCTCTTGGATGTCAAAGTAATCCTTAAAGGCCTGGACCTTGCTTTCATCACGTTCATACTTGGTCAAGCGAATGCCATTTGACACCGGGTAGATTGGCTGTGTTAAGCCGTATCCTTCCAACAGCGACTTAGAATAAGGGGTTGGCGTAAACAAAGCGTCAGCTTGGCTATACAAGGCCACCAAGTACTTCTTATAAAAGGGCGCAATTAAGTTGGAAGCAAAAAAAGAGTTCCGGAAGTCTTCATAGGTCGAATGGGCGTGGTAAATCACCTTCTTGCCCATCTTGTGGGCCTTTTTGACCATATACATCGACTTTACCCCGTAGGTGTTAATATGCAAAACATCATAGTCCTGACACTTTGGGTCAGTTGTGACAGTCACATCGTCGATTGGTGCCAAGGCCTCGCTTTGCAAGCGCAGCGCCCGGCCAATCCCAGACTTGGCAATCAAGTTTTGATTTTCAAAGTAAAGTAGGACCTTCAAGTTAATTTCTCCTAAAGGGGTTGCGCAAGAAGCGCTTCAAGTAACCAACTTCCTCATCGTTTAGCTGGTCAGAATCATCCCCATCATCGTCATGGTGGTAATCTTCAATCACCTGGTCATAAAAGGTCATGACCCGGTTGGCAAAGGTAGTCGCATCAACGTTTTTAACCGCTGCTTGACGGGTGTCATCCTCTGCTTGTGTTTGTTCATGTTGTAAGTAATAAATCGTGGCAGCCAAAAAGCCATCATAGTCATCGACTAAAGTCCCGATCGCCTGACTCGTTACCAAGTCATCCAAGTACGGTGAATGGATGGCGACAAAGGGGGTATCGGCGGCCAAAGACTCAATAAAAGTCAAGCCCTGCGTTTCCGTATCAGATGAAGAAACAAAGACGTTGGCCATCCGGTAGTAGTCGGCAACCTCATCGTGGTTAACCATTCCGGTAAAGATAATCGATTCTTGGAGTTCAAGGTCTTCAACCTGTTCTTCCAAGGACTTCTTGGCCGGTCCATCACCAGCAATAATTAAGCGGGCATCTGGAATGGTTTGCAAGAGTTCTGAAAAGCCAGAAATCGTCATCGTTACGTTCTTTTCAAAGGCCAACCGGCCCAGTGACAAGACGACCGGTTGGTCATCTTTCAAGCCTAATTTAGCCCGTAAGTTTTGGTGGTCCGTTGACTTTTTAATGGCAATTCCCGTTGGGATAATTGGCATTGGCAAATCAACCCCATAACTAACCAAGCTTTCGTGGACACTTTCAGACGGCGCAATCACCCCGTCCATCCCTTTTAAATAAGACTTCATCAAGTGTGAAATTGCCCCGGGCTTGAGCAACATGCCCCGGGCCACATAGTGGGTATAGTCCTCGTATTGCGTATGGTAAGTGTGAATAATTGGCAGTTTTAACCGCCGGGCCACGTACTTCCCCATCAATCCCAGTGAAAACTCCGTTTGGGTATGGATAATGTCTAATTCTAATTCCTTGGCAATTTCAACCGCCCGAATCAAGCCCCGGAAAGTCAGCCGCCGGTCTTTAAAGCCAAAGTAAGGCATTGAAGAAAAACGGTAAATCCGTTCTTCATGGGCATCTTTGGCGACCTTGGGATCAGTGGTCGTAAAAATATAGACCAAGTGGCCTTGGTCTTCTAACGCATTTTTTAAAGTTTGAATTGAAGTTGCGACTCCAGATACTTGGGGAAAGTAAGTATCGGTGAATATGCCAATTTTCATGGGAATCTCCAAAGTCTCTTAAACGAAAATTATAGTACTACTAGTATAACATTTTCTTGGTTTTGCTTCCATTTTCAAGCACAAACAGCCGAACTATTTGATAGTCGGCTGTTTGTGCTTTTTAGCTTATTCAAAAACCATTTGGTTATTATACAATTCGGCATAAAAGCCATCTTGGTCCAACAATTCATGGTGCGACCCGCGTTCAATCACTTGCCCATCCTTCAAAACCACAATCTGGTCAGCAGACAAGATGGTCTTCAAACGGTGGGCAATCACAAATGAAGTCCGGCCGGCCATCACATTTTCCATTGCTTCTTGAATTTTAGCTTCCGTCACTGTATCAACGTTGGAGGTAGCTTCATCCAAAATCAACAAGTCCGGATCTGTCAAAATAGTCCGGGCAATTGAAAGCAATTGCTTCTGACCACTTGAGAAGAGGTCCTTTTCCGGGGTGATCTTTGTATCATACTGGTCAGGCAAAGACATGATAAAGTCATGAATTCGGGCCTGCTTAGCCGCAGCCACAACTTCTTCTAAGCTTGCTTCTGGCTTACCATAGCGGATGTTATCCAAAATGGACTTTGAAAAGACCACTGATTCCTGCAAAACAATCCCGACCCGGTCACGTAGTGACTGGAGGTCAAAGTCTTGGAGTTTAGTCCCATCATAGGTAATTTCACCAGCTGATAGGTCGTAGAACCGGTTCAACAAGTTCATCACCGTTGTCTTTCCAGACCCGGTTGGGCCAACCAAGGCCACCATTTGCCCCTTTTGAACATCAATTGAAACATCCTTTAAGATTGGCCGGTCGGGTTGGTAGGCAAAGTCGACATGGGACAGTTTTACCCCTTTTTGTAAAGGACTAGTCTGCTTAACACCCTGGTTAACTTCATCAGCTTCTGCCTCGACCTGACGAATCCGGTGGGCACCGGTCATGGCTAACTGCAAGGAATTGTAAATCGTCGTGATTTGCGTGATTGGTTGGAAGTATTGCTGTGAGTAGTTAACAAAGACAACAATCAAGCCAAGACCGGTCGCCCGGTCCATCCCATTATGCAAAACTAACCAGGAGCCAAAGAAGATCACAACGGCTAGGTTCAGCAAGGAGAATCCTTGCATTAACTGCCGGAGCAAGCCACCATAGAATTGACCTTTTTGACTGGCAACTTGAACTTTTTCGTTAAAGGGCTTCATGCCGTCAATTGACTTAGCCTGCTGCCCCTCAGACAGCAAAACCGTTTGTCCAGCCAACTGCTCATTAATATAACCGTTCAAGTCAGAAGTTGCTTGTTGCTGGCGGTTGATTTGCTTGCGGGCATAGCGGGTAATCGAAAGGGCCAGGATAATCGCAACCGGGCTCAGGGCCACAGTCACCCAGGCCATCGTCGCTGATTTGGCAAACATCATCCAGATAATGCCGACAAAAAGCATCACCTGTGAAATCACCTGGAAAACGGCCTGGTTCATCGCATTAAAAATGTTATCCAAGTCAGAAGTAAAGAGTGATAATACCTTACCATCCTGGTGACTGTCAAAGTACTTAACAGGCATTCTTTGCAACTTGCCAAAGAGACCCCGGCGCATTGATCCAACAGAATCTGAAGAAATCCGAGCCGTGAGCAAGCTTGAAATCAAAATCGCAATTTCAGTCAAAACATAAAACATCACCATCCCAAAGACGGCCATGTAAAAGTCGTGCAAGGATGCATGAGCGCCCGGTGTAAAGTAAGCCTTCAAGTACCGGCTCAAATCCGTAACGGCATCTCCCATATAAAGCGGGGCCTTGATTTGCGTATAGGTACTAACAAAGGCAAAGGTGAGGGCAATGATTAAGCCACGCCAATAAGTTTTTAAGTGGTCAAAAAAGTAACCAATTGCTTCGCCAAACTTAGACATCAGCTACCTCCTTTTCTGCTTGACTCTGGAAAATTTCTTGGTAGGTCGCAGAAGTTCTTAAGAGCTCTTCGTGCGAACCAAAGCCAGCCATCTGACCATCTTCTAAGACTAAAATCTTATCGGCATGGACAATCGAGGCAATCTTTTCAGCGATAATAACCTTGGTTGTCTGGGCAAAGCCGTCCGCCAACACTTCTTGGACTAGGCGCTCTGACCGGGCGTCCAAGGCTGAGGTAGCATCGTCTAAGATCAAAATCTTAGGCCGCTTAACCAAAGCCCGGGCCAAAGACAGCCGTTGCTTTTGTCCACCAGACAAGTTCGATGATCGCTCTGAAATTTCATGGTCAAAGCCGTCATCATATTTGTCAACGAATTCACTGGCTTGAGCTTGGGCCAAGGCCGTTTTGAGTTCTGCTTCGGTTGCATCCGGCCGACCCATTGCTAAGTTTTCCCGGATTGTTCCGGTAAACAGAACTGGCTTTTGCAAGACCACTGCTAGGTTATCGTGTAAGGTCGTTTGGTTTAAATCTTGGAGGTCTTGACCATCAAAGGCCACCGTTCCTTCACTGGGGTTATACAAACGAGACAAAAGCATGGCCAAGGTTGACTTTCCCGAACCGGTCGAGCCGACCACCCCTAAGGTTTGGCCAGCAGCCAAGTCGAAGGTCAAGTCTTTCAAGACCTCCTTCTCATCGTTTGGGTATTGGAAAGATAAGTCTTGGACTGAAATGGCTCCCGCCAAGGCAGCACCCTGACCTGTCGCCTGACTTTGGTAGTCAATCGTATCAGGTTCAGCCATCACGGCACTAATTCGCTTTAAGGAAACCAGTCCACGCGAGGCCATGTTTGAAACCATCCCCATCATGATCAAGGCAAAAAGGAGTTGGTTCAGGTAGTTAATAAAGGGCGTAATCTTAGCCAGGTCAGCTGGGTTCTTCACGATTGATTGACCAACCAAGAGCAAGGCCCCAGCAATCGCGATATAGGAAATCAGCATGTATAGGGGCATCAATAGCGAAAAGTTATAAGCAATCTTCCGGTTTAAGTCGGTCAATTCCTTGGTTGCATCAGCAAAGGTTTCTTCTTCTTGCCCTTCCTGGTTAAAGGACTTGACCACCCGAACGGCCGCCAAGTTTTCCTGGGTAATCGTATTATTCTTGTCCAGTAAGCCTTGGAACTTGCGGAATAACCCACCCATTTTGCCAAAAATCTGGCTGGAAACCAAGAGCATAGCGACTACCATCAGAACCATGATCCACCAGAACTTCGGCATCGTCCAAATTGACAGGATTAAGGCACCAACAAATAAGATTGGCACCCGCAAAATAATTTGCAACAGTTGCATCATAAACTGCTGGACCTGGTTGATATCATTAGTCAACCGGACCACCAAGTTAGCAGATGAGAACTTTTGAATTTGCGTCAAAGAAAAACTTTGAATTTTTTGGTATTCGGCCAAACGGAGGTCAGCCGCCACTGCTTGGGATACCTGGGCAGCAAAGTACGTTCCAATAATTCCAGAAACCATCCCAATGACAGCTAAGGCCAATAGCCAGATTCCGTTGGTCATAACCTTGGAGGAGTCATCAGCGATAATCGCTGACAGCATCCTTTCTAAAAACTTGGGCTGGAGTAAACTAGCTCCGGCCATAATGACCACCGAGATAATCGCGATGAACATTTTTAACCAATAAGGCTTGGCGTATTTCCATAATAATTTCATTTAAAACCCTCTTTTGCCGGTAAAAAAGACCCTCCCAAGGGCTGGGAAGGTCAGAGTATGGCTATGATTTAACTAGCTTACCTAGTCAAATTAGTCTTTTTGTTCGTCAGTTGCTTCTTCTTTTGCTTCAGCATCATCCTTGGTTTCAACTGAAGTATTTTCTTCTTTAGCAGGGGCTGCTGGCGCTTCTTCAGCTTGGACAGAACGGATAGCTGTCAAATCAAAGGTCAAGATAACCCCTTCAGCATCCAAATCAACCGTCTTGGCTTCTTCGTTGATTGAGTCAACAACAGCGTGCATGCCACCGATTGTCACAACCTTAGCACCCTTTTGCATGTTTGAGCGCATTGATTGTTGCTTTTGTTGTTGCTTCTTTTGGCTGCGAGTCAACCAGAACATCATCAAGATGATAATTACTAATGGGAGAATAAAGCTTTGCATGTGTGCCGTCCTTTAAAATTAATTTTGAATTTAAGCTATTATAATATAAGAAATTTTTTAAAACAAGCGGGCATTTTTCTTATTGTAGCCGTAGTCTTCCAAGACCCGTTCGCGGAATGCGAGTAACTCGTCATTTTCAATTGCCGTCCGCATTTCTTCCATTAGATGGAGCAAGTAACGGAGGTTGTGTTCAGAGGCAATTTGAGCGCCAAGTAATTCATTGGCGTTGAACAAATGATGGAGGTAAGACTTCGACAGGTTTTGGTAAGGGCTATAATTTGGTTGGTCATATTGAGCCAAGTTGCCAAACTGCTCTGACCGGATTGGGTTCTTCGAATAATATTCCAAGTCGGGGTCGATTGGGGAAAAGTCGTTCTTATACCGTGAGTTCTTAATCACGACCCGGCCCTTGGAAGTCATCAACGTTCCCTTCCGGCCGACTCGGGTTGGCAATACGCAGTCAAACATATCAACCCCACGGATAACACTGTCAATCAGCGAATCCGGGGCTGCCACGCCCATCAAGTACCGAGGCTTGTCTTCTGGCAAAAGGGGCATGGTAAAGTCCAAGACCCGGTTCATTTCCTTCTTAGATTCCCCAACGGAAAGACCACCAACGGCATAGCCCGGCAGGTCTAATTTGACCAATTCCTTGGCCGACTCTGTCCGCAAGTCCTTAAAGCCAGCACCTTGTACAATTCCAAAGAGGGCCTGGGTATCAGTCTTCTTGTGGTACTGCTGAGCTCGGTCAGCCCACCGCAGCGACCGTTGCATCGATTCCTTGACATAGTCATAGGTTTCAAAGTATGGAATGGCTTCGTCCAGCTGCATCATCACATCCGAACCCAAATTGTTTTGAATTCGCATCGCCACTTCCGGTGATAAGAACATTTTGTCACCGTTGACGTGGTTTTGGAAGGTGACCCCTTCTTCTTTTAGCTTTCGTGAGTCAGACAAAGAGAAGACCTGGAAACCACCAGAATCAGTCAAAATTGCCTGGTCCCAGCCCATATACTTGTGCAAGCCACCAGCTTCAGCAATCAACTCATCTCCAGGGCGGACCCAGAGGTGGTAAGTATTAGCCAGGATAAACTGCGACCCGATTTCTTTTAAGGTCTTGTTGTTGACACCCTTAACGGCGCCTTGCGTTCCAACCGGCATAAACATCGGCGTTTCAAAGGTTCCATGGGGAGTGTGTAACCGGCCCCGACGGGCACCAGTATCTTTTTCTGTGTGGAGGTGTTCGTACCAAACAGCCCCTTTTTGATTTGTCATAAATAACCTACTTTAAAGCGAATTTTTCTACTACTAGTATAACATAGGTCAAATCCGGTCTACAGCCTAGGCGATACGGTCTTTCGGTGTTATGATACGGGTAGTTTAAAAGAAAGCGAGTTAGACAATGGAACAAAATTATATTGCCCGGATGCGGGCCAAGGTCGGTCACGAAGGGATGATCTTTAACTCCGCCTTCGGTGTTTTGTGGAATGCCAACCACGATGCCATTTTATTAGAAAAACGCGGTGATTCCGACAAAGGTTATGGTTTCCCTGGTGGTTACCTGGAATACGGCGATTCGCCAATCCAAGCGGTTGTCCGTGAATTTAAGGAAGAAACCGGCTTAGATGTCGAGGTTGTCCGGATGCTTGGGATGGCCACCCATATTACTGAAAAGAACTCTTGGGGTGATGCCCAAGAAACGATTTCAATGGGCTTTGAAGTCAAGCTCGTTGACCCGAGCCAAGAAATCATCGTGGATGGTGACGAAACCTTGGCCGCTGGCTTTATCCCAGTCAACCCCCGTCCAGAAATGTTCGTCCCAGCCGCCCAAGATACGTTAGAGCGAATTTTGACGGTCAACGAAGAATCTGACCAACCATGGTTACGGGACCCTAAAAAATAAAATTAGTTGGTTTCTCACCAATAATTTTTAGTCTTTTTGATCAAATTCAAATCAAATAACCAAGATAATAGGAAAATTAATATATATTTGTCTATTATTTTTATTTTATTTTAAAAGTTTAAAATTAATGGTATAATAAAAACACTAGAGGAATTCAGGCAGACTCCCTAAAGTACAATCTTTGATTCCTGTTTCTATTTGTTCAATCAATGGTGGTGCGACACTTTCCAAGTCACCAGATTCATAACTTATCCATAACACTTTTCCATATAGAGCTGAATATTCAGCGTCGCACCACAACTACCTTTTCATACTGCCGGCTTTTCGACTAGTACAGGGGACCAGGTCACTGGTCCTTTTTATTTTGCCAAAAGACTGGTAAAGTGAATTGAGAACATTCACTTTACTTTAGAAAGAAGATGACCATGATTACGATTTTATATGGCTTTTTAATTGGCTGCTTTGTGACCTTAATTGGTGGCGGTGGCGCCACCTTTTACTTAGGCGTTTTGACCTCAACCCTTGGCTTATCAACCGTTGTCGCGGTGCCCACCTCACTACTGATTGCTGTCCCAGCACTCTTTTCTGGTTTCATTACCCAACTCCGCTTGAAAAACGTGGACCTCAAAACCGGGAACAAGCTAATTTTGGCGGCCATCCCTGGGATTATTATCGGAACCGCTGTTGGTAAGTTCATCCCCCAAAATGTTTATAACCTCTCAGTCGGAACCTTACTAACCGTCATGGGTCTCATTATTGTCATTAAGTACTTCCGACGCAAAAAAGACCACGGCGAAAGTCAAAAGCAACAAGACTGGGTCGCCCTCTTCTTTGGCTTCCTGTCTGGTTTAATGGTTGGCTTTGGTGGTCTATCCGGTGGGTCTGCTACAGTTGCCGGCCTCTCGATTATCGGTCTCCCAGCCGTACGGGCAACCGGGACAACCACTTATATTCTTTGGGTCTTGGCGGTCGTTGGCCTAGCCACCCACTTAATTTCTGGTAGCCCGATTAGCTGGACTGCTGGGCTATTCCTCATGCTTGGTGGCATTATCGGGTCAGTTTTGACCCCAATCGTCATCAAGCAGTTCGACCCTAAAAAAATCAACAAGTTTCTCTCCCCTTTCATCGGTTTTGTGGTGATGTACTTTGGGATTCGGTTGTTTTTCTAATCAAACTATATAAATAACCATTGGATAAAACAATTAAAATTTGAATATGATTAAATTATTTTAATTTTTACTTGCAAAGTCAATTTTCCTGTGTTTTAATTAAAGCAACTTAACGGAAAGGGATTCCGATAATGAAACAATCAACTAACAACATGATGAATCGTTATTACGGCTTTTATTACTTTAGATAGCACGTCCAAATTTTTAAGATGCGGACGTGCCAAAGCGTTCGCATCTAGGTAATAAAGTCATCTTTGTGTTGGCCGACTAGGTGTGATAATCCTAGCCGGTAACTGATTTTTATCATCCTGAGTTTCTTTCTCACTGATAACAACTGCCGACTAGGGTTTTCCCTAGCCGGCTTTTTTATTTGTCAGAAAGGAAGAAACAATGACTCGAATCGATGGACACACGTACTTAATTGGCTTGATGGCCTACCCCATCCGCCACTCCATGTCGCCAACCATGCACAACACCGCCTTTGAAAAATTAGGTTTAAACTTCGTCTACCTGGCCTTCGATGTTCCAGCAGAAAGCCTTGGTCAAGCAGTCGAAAGCATCCGCACCCTGGAAATGCGCGGTGCCAACATCTCCATGCCAAACAAGCAGGCCATCATCCCCCACCTCGACAAACTCGACTTGTCGGCCAAATTAAACCAGGCCGTCAACACCGTCGTCAACGACCACGGCGTTTTAACAGGCTACACCACCGACGGGATTGGTTTTGTGAATGATTTGAAGAAAAAAGGTCACAACCTTACAGATAAGAAGATGGTCTTAGTTGGAACCGGTGGTGCCGGCATCCCAATTGCCACCCAATCGGCCTTAGATGGCTTAGCTGAAATCAGAATTTTTAACCGACCCGATGGCCATAGCAAAACTGGTCAAGAAATTGTCAAAACTATCAATGACCAAACCAAGTGCCGGGCCAGCTTCCATGATTTGACCAACCAAGAAGATTTTAAAGACGCACTTGCTTGGGCCGACATCTACTGTGATGCCACTGGTGTTGGTATGAAACCCTTAGAGGGCCAAAGCCTAGTTGAAGACCCAGCTTGGTTAAAGCCAGACCTTGTGGTTTATGACACCGTTTACGCCCCACGGGAAACCAAGTTAATGGCAGTGGCCCGTCAGGCCGGTGTCCAACATGTTTATAACGGCCTAGGCATGATGGTCGAACAAGGGGCAGCAGCCTTTAAGTTATGGACGAACCAAGCAATGCCCGTAGCAGATGTCCTGCAAGCAATCGAAGCAAAGGATGGCCAGCAATGACAATTCCACTCTTAGTTAAAGGCACCCTAATTGGCCAGGGCCCGGCAAAAATTGCTGTTCCAGTCACAGGGCAAACTATCCAAGAAATATTAGACCAGTTACCAGACGTTCAGAAGGCTGAACCAGACTTAATCGAGTGGCGGATTGACGGTCTCAAGAAGCATCCACAAACAAAGACCTTACAAACCGTCGTTCAGGCCATCAATCAAACCTTACCAGAAACACCAATTATCGGCACACTAAGGACTCAAGATGAAGGTGGGCAAATGAAGGTCAGCTTGAGCGAATACCAGGCAATTCTAACAAGTCTCTGTCAGACACCAATCGACCTGATTGATATCGAAATCAACCGGGGACCCGCCATTTTTAAAACAATGATTGACACCGCCCACCAAAAGCACAAGGCTGTCATTGGCAGTTACCACAATTTCCAAGAAACGCCATCTCAAGAACACTTAGCAAAGCACCTGCAAACAATGGCAAAAGCTGGCGTTGATATCGCTAAAGTGGCCGTTATGCCAAAAAACAAGGCTGACGCTCTACGGTTGATGACCGTCAGCCAAAATCAGGCAAAGCAACTCAGCCAGCCACTCATCACAATGGCAATGGGTGGCCTCGGTCAACTCACCCGGGTTGCAACGGACCTTAGCGGTTCAGCCGTCACCTTTGCCAGCCTATCAAAAAACCAACAGTCCGCTCCGGGCCAATTAACCGTGGCTGACCTTCGACAAATAACAAACATCCTCAAAGGAGATTAACATGCACTTACAAACCATCCGATTAAAAACCAGCCTTTTCCTAAACTACCTGGTTCATGGATTTGGCATGATTATTCTTACCCAAAACTTAGTAAAACTAGCTAGCAACTGGGGCAGCACTTTGACCGTTGCCTCCTTTGTCCTTTCCGGAATTGGGATTGGCCGCCTAGTCGCCTACCTGCTGATGGGCTTTATTTCCGACCACTTTGGCCGCAAGACCACTTTAATGATTGGGATGACCACCTACTTAATTTTCTTCGTACTGACTCCGTTAAACACTTCAGTCGGACTAGCTTACGGTCTTTCGATTGTGGCCGGAATCGCCAATTCTGCCCTAGACTCCGCAACCTACCCTCTTTTAGCCGAAACTAGTCAGAAAGGAGCAGCTAATAGTGTGTTACTAAAGGCTTTCATTTCCGTTGGTGAGTTTATTTTGCCAATTATCGTGTTATTTTTGACCAACCACCAGATTTGGTTTGGACTTTCTTTCTATGTACCGGCTCTCATCTTAATTTTAAACATTGCCAACGTGGTTAATTTGCCAGTCCAATCAAGCAAGCAAGAACTAAAAGGCCCAGGACAAGTCCGGCCACTCCAGCTCTCAACTGGCAAGAAAACTAGCCTCACAACCGGCTTGCTAACTTACGGTTTCACTTCGATGGCGGTCATGATTTGGTTTACCCAATGGGTCAGCATTTTTGCTGAAAAAATCGGTTTTACAACGACCGTTGCCCACTTCCTGCTCTCGCTTTACAGCATCGGCTCAATCACCGGCGTCATGATTGTGGTAATCCTATTGAACCGCTTTACCATCAAAAAAGGGCTCTTCTTCAGCCTGAACCTATTGTCCTTAGTAGCAATCACCACCATTACCTATAGCCAAAACTCATCCCTTTCAATGGTCGCAGCCTTTCTCTTTGGCTTTAGCGCTGCCGGGGGCCTGATGCAAATTGCCTTAAGCACCCTGCTCAGTCTTTACCCGAAGCAAAAAGGCCTCCTAACCGGTATCTTCTTTATCTTTGGGTCGCTAGCTTCTTTTTCAATCCCAATTCTGACCGGACTAATCATTAAGGTATCTGGCGCTAACATCATGGCCGGCGATATCTTAGTCGCCCTCGTCGGTCTTGGTGTCGCCGTCATCATGGCGTTAACTTTGCCAAATGAAAACAACTCCTTAGACGATGCCCGGCAGTCCATCAACCAGATTGACCGCCGACTAGTTAAATTATTGGAAGAACGGTTTGCCGCCGTCGATGACGTCCACCGCTTCAAACAAGACGGGCAAATCGCCATTAAAGACCTGAACCGGGAACAGCAGGTCTTAGACCAAATCGCTTTAGCCACTCAAAACAAAGACTTAGTTCCCTATAACCAAGCAATTATTCAGACCGTTATGGATAATTCCCGCAAGTACCAAGCCTCATTAAAATAACGAAATAACAAATAGAAACGAGAAAAATTATGCTTACTTACCTTACTGCCGGTGAATCACACGGCCCCGAACTTTCAGGAATCTTAACCGGCATCCCCGCCGGTTTGCACCTAGATATTGACGAAATCAATGCTGCTCTCGCTGCCCGCCAAGGCGGCTACGGTCGGGGCAACCGGCAAAAGATTGAACACGACCAGGTCATTATCACTGGTGGGGTCCGCCACGGTGTCACCCTTGGCTCGCCAATTGCCTTAACCGTCAAAAACCGCGACCACAAACAATGGTCGAAAATCATGGACCCAACTAGTCCCGCCACACCAGAAAACACGCTCCGCCAAGTCAGCCGTCCCCGTCCAGGCCACGCTGACTTGGTTGGCGGCATGAAGTACGGCCACCGCGACATGCGTAATGTCTTGGAACGGTCTTCAGCCCGGGAAACGGCGATGCGAGTTGCCGTTGGGAACATTTGCAAGCAGGTCTTAGAAGCCTTAGACATTCAAATCATCGGTTACGTTGAGGCCATTGGTGGAATTTCCGCCGCTGGTGACCAGTCGACCTCAGTTGCGGACTTGGCTGAAAAAATAAAGGCCAATGACCTACGAATTACCGACCAAGGGCAAGTCGATCCCATCCACCAGTTAATTGACCAAGCTAAAAAAGATGGTGACACCGTTGGTGGCGTCATCCGAGTGGTGGCTGAAAACATGCCCGCCGGCCTTGGATCATATGTCAGCTGGGACACTAAGTTAGATGCCAAAGTGGCTGCAGCCGTGATGGGCGTCAATGCCATGAAGGGTGTTGAAATTGGTGACGGCTTTGAAAATGCTGACCACCCCGGCAGCCAAGTCATGGATGAGATTGACTGGCAGGATGGTCAGGGCTTTTCCCGTAACTCAGACCACCTGGGGGGCTTTGAAGGCGGGATGACCAACGGGATGCCCGTTATTGTTAAAGCGGCAATGAAACCAATCCCGACCCTCTACCAGCCCCTCCAAAGTGCTGATATCAATAGTAAAGAAGTCAAAAAGGCAACGGTCGAACGGTCTGACACGACTGCGATTGTCCCCGCCTCAATCGTGATTGAAGCCGTCGTAGCAATCGAACTTGCCAAGGCCATTACCGACACTTTTGACGGCAGCAATATCACCCGTTTAAAAAAGCAAGTCCAAGACTACCGGACTGAATTACAAAACTTTTAAGGAGCACCCCACTATGGCAGCAGGATTACAAGGAACCATCACCGTCCCCGGAGATAAAAGCATTTCTCACCGCGCGATTATCTTTGGTGCCATCAGTACTGGCACCACCACGATTAAAAACTTTCTTCAGTCAGCCGACTGCCTCTCAACTATTGGCGTTTTTCGCGACCTTAGCGTTGATATTCAAATTCAAGGTGACGCCGTAACCGTCATTGGCCAGGGTCTCACCGGCTTAAAGGCAGCAAAAAAAGACTTAGATATGGGTAATTCCGGCACATCGACCCGGTTAATCAGTGGGCTTTTAGCTGGCCAAGTCTTTGATTCTCAGATTGTCGGTGACCCATCGCTATCAAAGCGACCAATGAAACGGATTATTGACCCCTTAAGTCAAATGGGCGCTCAATTTGTAGCCACTGACAACCACCTACCAATGACCATTACCGGTCAGCCCCTTCAAGCAATTGATTACCAAATGCCAGTGGCCAGTGCCCAAGTCAAAAGTGCCTTAATCCTAGCCGCCTTGCAAGCCGACCAGCCCTCAACGATTACAGAAAGCATTCCTTCTCGGGACCATACCGAACGAATGTTAAAGGCTTTTAGTCCCGAGAGCATTCAGACTGATGGCCAGACCATCACCGTTTACCCAGGTCATTTTCTAACTGGGCAAAAGATTACCGTGCCAAGTGACATTTCCTCAGCCGCCTTCTTCTTGGTGGCCGGTGCGATTGTGCCTAATTCCAAGGTCACCATTCAAAACGTTGGCATTAACCCCACCCGAACCGGAATTTTAACTGTCTTAAAAAAGATGGGGGCTAAGTTAACCATTATTAAACAGGGCAACGGGCCAGAACCAGTCGCTGATATCACCATTGAAACCAGCGACCTCCAACCAATTACTCTAGGGGCAAAAGACATCCCCAGCCTAGTCGACGAAGTTCCTCTGATTGCCCTATTAGCAGCCCGGGCCAACGGGACCTCGACGATTACCGGGGCCAAAGACCTCCGTTTTAAGGAATCAGACCGCCTTAAAGCTATTTACCAAGAGTTTTCTAAGTTTGGTATTCAAATCCAAGAACTCGAAGATGGACTTATCATCACTGGTAGCCAAAACTGGCAAATGGTTAATTCCAGCTTAGATTCCTACCAAGACCACCGGATTGCCATGACCCTATCGATTGCTTCGCTCTTAGTTGCTGAACAAACAACGATCAAAGACCTTGACAGCATCCAGATTTCCTACCCGACTTTTCTCTCTGACTTACAGCAACTAAGAAGGTAATTCCTATGACCACTGTCTTTATCAACGGTCTTGGCTTAATTGGTGCGACCATGGCCAAGATCATTAAAACGACCAACCCAGCCGTTACCATCACCGCCCACGACCAGAACCAAGCAAACCTACAGTTGATGGTCGACCAGGGCTTTGTGGCAACTGCCGTTGACTTTGACTTAGGCGCCCAGCAGGCCGATTTAATCATTTTGGCAACACCAGTACAAAGTATTTGCCAAAGTTTGGAAAAATTAAGCACCTTGACCTTAAAGAAAAACGTCTTAGTTACCGATGTTGGCAGCAGTAAGGTTAAAATTTTGTCCGCCGCTCAGCCGTTGATGCAAAAAGGCACCGCCTTTTTAGGGGGCCATCCAATGGCCGGGTCGCACCTAACTGGCAGTCAAAATAGCCAAATTGCACTGCTAAAAAAACACACCTTCTTTTTGGTCAACGGGTCGGCCACCGACCAGCAGATTAACTTTTACCAAGGGCTATTAGCCGGGGCCCAGTTGTCATTCACCGCCTTAACGGCTAACCAACATGACCAACTAGTCTCAGCGACTTCTCACCTGCCCCACTTAGCAGCCTTTGCCCTGGTTAATACGATTTTGCCAGAAGTTCAAGCAATGACAGTCGACCCCGGTATCCCCTCTGGCGGCCTATTGGATTCAACCCGGATTGCCAAGGCCGATTCCACCATGTGGACCTCGATTTTTCTCAGTGAAAAAGGTCAAGTTTTGGAACAAATCCAACAATTCAAGGCCCAACTCAACCAACTTGAACAAGCTATTCAAGCAGGCGATGCGGCCGACTTAAAACAGCAATTAGAACAGGCAAACCAGTCCCGGTTAGCCTTGGAGGACCGTCAATGAATATTATCCTAATCGGCTTCATGGGCTCAGGTAAGACCACCGTTGGTCAGGCATTAGCCAAACAAAGCAAACTCAACTTTTTTGACCTTGACCAGCTGGTGGAAGAAGCAGCCGGTACGACTATCCCGCAATACTTCCAAAAATTTGGTGAAACAGCTTTTCGTAACCTGGAAACAAAAGTCCTAGCAGACGCCCTCAAAGAACCTGGCATCCTGGCAACCGGTGGCGGTACCCCAATCCAGGCTGCAAACCAGGCCTTATTAAAGCAGTCAGGCAGCATGATTGTCTTCTTAGATGCTTCCGATACTGCTATCCAGGGTCACTTAGCCAACGACAACATCCAAAACCGTCCTTTGTTTCAAAAATTGGGCCTAGCGGGCTTACTCGAATTAAAGCACCAACGGCAGAGCACCTATGCCAGACTCGCACAGCAAACCATCGCCGTTGGCCAAAAGAAGCCCCAAGCCATCACTGATGAGATTTTAAAATATACCCACGAATTAGCCTAGGAGGCACCATGCCAACTATCCACACTTTAGGCCCAGCATCAACTGACAGCTACCGGGCAGCGCTTCAATTAGAAGACGATGACCCCAATTATTCAGGCTATAACATCAGCTTGCACCCGAACTTTGAAGAGGTCTACCAGCACTTAAACCGTTACACTGGTGATTACTTTCTGGTACCAACCGCCTACCGGTCGGGCAACGGCTCTTCTTGGACTAGCAACCATTACCGCTACGTCAACCAGCTAACGATTGCTAAAACCTTCCATGCTAAAACCCTGCCAATGCTATTAACCCAAAACCAGGCCCAAGAAAACCATAGGGCCATCTTACACCCCGCTACTGCCGAGTTACTAAAGACACTACCACCTGATATTAGTGACTCTTTAACCGTTGATTATGTCGCTTCCAAGCCCCTGGCCCAAGCAGCCTTTGAATCCGGCCAGTACCAATATGCGATTTTCAGCAAACAAAGCTTCCAGCCCAGTAATCAGCTTATTATCGTCCAAGAATTCGACCCGGAAATGGTCTGGTGCCTGTACCAAATAAAATAGGGATTAGCCAAAATCAAAGCAACACAAAAAGGACAGCAAAAATATTTTTTTGCTGTCCCTTTTAATGTGAAAAAGCAATACAAGTTATCGCTTTTTGTTTTTAAAAGTAAGGCCAAGGGCTGCTACAGCAGCGGCTAATACCATCACTGTGGCTCCATACAAACGGAACTTACTATTTGCTTCTTTACCAGTATGTGGCATAACCAATCCTGGTGTATTGTCGGCCGCCGCTTGGGTAGCCGTATTTTCTGCACTAGGGGTGATACTGGTTGAAGTAGAACCACTGGTTGTACCAGGTGTTGATGACGATCCATTGTCATTAGTGTTCGTGGAATTACTTTCTGAACCACTGTCGTTGTTAGACGAGCTACCACCGTTGGTTGAACCACCATTATTTGATGAATTTCCACCATTGGTCGAGTTTCCATTATTGGAACTGCCACCACCGTTATTCGATGAGCCACCATTATTAGTTGAATCAGCTGTAACAGTGATATTAATGGTTTTAGTGGTCGTCAACCCAAGACTATTTTCAACTGAGTACTCAACTTGGTAAGTACCGGCCTTCTTAGTATCAACGTTATCCTTTTCAACCTTAAGCTTAGAAGTCAAATTGGTCTGAGCACTGCCATCATTTTGCTGGTCGTATGCCGAAACATTTGAACTGGCATCAAATGAAGAGCCGACTTTGATTGATTGGTCAGAAGCCGTAATCACAGGAGCTACGGGATCAACCCAGTCAATGTTGATGGTCCCATTTCCTTGATACTCGCCCTGAGCACCTTGCCAAGAATAGGTTACAGCAGATGGTAAAATTTCTGAGGACGCCTTAATCGCCAACGATTCAACACCGTTAGTGTAATCTGAAAAATTAGCCAGCGCTGTCGTTGTTCCATTAAACAGATTAATACTGTCAATGTTTGATGAAAGATTAGCAATACTTAACGTTTTTGCCTCTGGGTCTGCCGTGCCAGTATAGTATCCAGAACCGTCATTCTTTGATTCCCAGTCTGAGCTAACAATTGGAAGAATTAAATTAAATTTTGACAATTCAGTTGTCAACGGTTTGACTAACTTAACTGTGTTTGAATAAGTTTGATCTTGAGCAGACGTATCCATGGTAAGATCAAAACCATTCATGAAGCTAATATCCGAAATTTGGTTGCCACTAACTTTAAAAGTATGCAAGTCTGGATAACGGCTAGAAAGGCCTTTCATAATATTAATATTAGAAATTTTATTATAAGCGACAGCAATGTACTTTAACTTTGTAAAAGTCGAATCCTTAAAAGCATCGATGTTAGCAATATCATTATAGTTAGCAGAAATATATTCCAGATTAGTCATTGTGGAACTAGTAATTGGTGAGATATCACTAATATTGTTATGGTCAACCACAATATATTTAACATTGGTCATCGTTGATTCCGAAATAGCCGAAATATCACTAATGTTATTATAACTGGCGTCCAGGGTTGCCAGTTGCGGTACCGACAAATTTTTGATAACTGAAATATCACTCAATTCATTACCGGCGAAACTCATCAGCTTCAAGTTTGGCATACTTAAACCATTAAAGACGGAAATATCACTAATATTGTTATCGTTCAAATAAATTGCCTGCAAATTGGTATCACTTTCAGCAATACTCTTAAACGAAGAAGTGTCCGTAATGCCCAACCCCGTTAACTGCAAAAACTTCAAGTTTTTTAATTGACCAAATTCATTTAAGCTATTCGACTTCAATGCCGCCGACATATCAGCTGTTCCAGAATCAGTATCATAACTATAAGAAAGACCTGAATTACCATCGTACTGGCTAATATTATCTTTCTCATCACTCGTTGGAGTTTTTTGGTTCCCAATAACTGTAAAACTTTCCAAGTCAGTTGCGTATTCTATCCCTGTCAAACTGCTGATACTACCCGAAGTAATTTTAACTTTTGTAACCTGTTCCAATTGCCCAATCGTTAATTGGTCAGCACTAACACCCGCAGCACTTGCAAAAGCATTCAATAAAGTTGTATCAGGCATGACGGTACTAGCTAAAGCACTCGTATCGACAGCAGCGTCACCAGTTGTCGTCCCAGTCGACGTCGTCGTAGTATTATCAGCCTTTGCTTGATAATTAGCATTAGTCGCCATCCCCAAAGTCAAAACAACTCCAGCGGACAACAGTCCCTGCCATAAATGATTATTCTTGTAATTAATTTTGAAATCTGCCACTCTTTTATCCTTCCAAAAGCGTGCAATAAAATTTGCACAATTTCATTAGCGTTTTAACGTTGCCCTAACTATACTACTTTATTTCAAACATTTCTATTTAATTTTAATTATTTCTTTCACATTAGAATGGTGCCAAATAAAAAGGCCTAACTCTCTTGACGTATACCCCGAAAGTTAAAGTACTTTCGGGGTATTTTTATGACTAAAATTTCGATAGAAACTAAACTACAGGCAATTAAC
>NZ_JCAOER010000011.1:0-32105 GCF_059579415.1 Fructobacillus sp. ChS1-6f1-1-27
ACTGACGCCGATTGAATATCGGGCATCAGTCCTAAAGGCCGCTCAATGACATGTCCTAATTTTGGGGTTCATATCAATTCGGACTGCTTTTTTGTTTGCCGATTAATTTAAAAGTCTTGTATAATGAGAGTAGCGAACACTTGTTCTAACTACTGTTATTACCGCGTTTGGGGGATTGAATGCTTAAATTTATTCATGCAGGGGATGTCCATTTGGGCAATCCATTTACTGGCCTAAGCCAAGAATTAAACCAGCCGTTCCAACGCTTGGTGGAACAGGCCACTTTTGTAGCCTTTGATGACTTAGTTCAGACAGCCATTGATCAGGAGGTGGACCTGGTCTTGTTCCCAGGTGACTTATACCATGGGACTGGTAATTCGGCCTTGATTCAAGATCACTTGTACCAAGCCTTTTCAAAGTTGGATGAAGCTGGTATTTTTGTGGCGGTTTCTTTTGGAAACCACGACTTTCAAGAAAACCAGGACCACCCGGCCTGGCCAGACCGTGTTTTGACCTTTGGAAACCAAGTTGAAACGAAGATGGTCGAAACCAAAGCAGGCGAAAAGGTTGCCTTAACCGGTTTTTCTTATGATAGCCGGCATGTGTCAAAGGAAATGGTCGCTGATTTTCCAGTTAAAAAGCCAGGGGTAGACTACCAAATTGGCCTCTACCACGGGTCCGTTGGTAAGGTAGGGGACGACTATGCTCCTTTTACCGTCGATCAAATGTTGGCGAAAGGCTATGATTATTGGGCTTTGGGTCACATCCACCAACGAGAAGTTTTGCATGATAGTCAGCCCATTATTGCTTATTCTGGAAATCTGCAGGGATTAAACCGGAAGGAACTGGGCCAAAAGGGTTTTTATTTGGTCAGCGATGAAGGTGGTCAAGACTTGGAAGCAAGCTTCCGACCAGCCGCTTCTGTTGTGTGGCAACATGTTGAAATTAAAGATCCGGTTTCAATTCAGGCAATTTCCGACCAACTTAAGAGTCAGAGCTTTGACCAAAAGACGCTTGTAACCGTTTCATTGACTGGTCAGTTGGGGCAAGAAGTGCTTGACTCACTCAACTGGGGAACTCTACAAGAAAAGCTTCAGCAAGGACTTGGCCAGGAAAGTGACTATTGGCCAATTAAAGTTGAGATGACCAAGAAAGTTGCGACAGTTGAACACTTAAATTTGCCAGATAGTGTTGACATTAACCAGGCGGTTAACCAGGGGGTTTCAGCAGAAACGGTGGCTGACTGGTTATCTGACCAAGCACCGGCCTTTATCCGTGATTACTTCTATTCAGAACAGGGACAGGCCGCAATCCGAGCTAAAATGATTGAAAATTTCCAGCAAAGGGGGCAAGTTGATGAAGGTTAAAACAATTGAAATTTCAGGTTTTGGCCAGCTAAGCAACATCAAGATTGATGATATTGCGGATTGGCAGCCCTTTTACGGAAAGAATGAAGCTGGAAAGTCGACGCTCAAGGCCTTTTTATTGGGGATGTTCTTTGGCTTTCAAACTAGAAACAAGCAGTATGACCCGCGGTCTGGTGCCAAGTTTGGTGGGTCAATTGTTGTTGATATTGACGGGCAAGACTATCAGATTACCCGGTTTCATCGTTTGCGGTCAGAATTAACCGTTCAAAATTTGTCGACGGGGGAAAAGGTCGAAGATGGTGAGGCTTTCTTAGAAAAACTTTTCCAACCACTATCTGAAAATACTTATGAACAAATCTTTGCTTTTAATGAACAAGACCTGGCTGAAGTTAGCCAGTTAACGGGGGCTGACTTTGAAAAGCAGTTGCTCTCCTTTACCCAACCAACAGCTAAGCCGTGGTTGGCATGGGCGGACAGCGAACGAGAAGCTGGCCAGGCTTTGTTTTCAAAGCAAAAGAACGCCAAGCGACCATTAAACCAAAAGAGTCAAAATTACCAAGCCTTGTTTGACCAACACCAAAAAGACCAAGAAGACTTGCAGACTTATTTGAAGAACGCTGCGGTGATTCGAGACCTAAAAAAGGCTTTGAACCAAGAAAAAGACCGGTTAGAAAAAGTTCAAGCTGAGGCCAACCAAGTTCACCAAGACCAGAATAATTGGCCGTTTTATGAAGAAGCACGGGGCTTAGAGGAAACCCTTGCTCAAGAAAACGGCCCAGAGGTCTCAGATGAAGACCGGAAAAAAACGGCCGACCTAGTGATGGAGCAAAGCTGGCTTGCCAAAAAATTGTTGGCTGCTGAAAAAGAGATTGAGACAATTCAAGGCCAAATTGCAGACCTTGGGTCGGATACTCACCACCAGCAACAAGAAAAGCTGAAGGCTCAGGTTGCTGACCTACAACAAGGTCAGCAAGAAAGTAATGCTTTGGCTAACCAGTTGATTCGCTTTCAACAGTACTTTACCGGTAGTATTCCAGAACCATTAACTGCTGAACAAAAGGCACTTCTAACCAAGGCAAATCACTGGGTGACAGCGACGGCCTTATCATTGCTTGTATTGTTAGCATCTTTTGCGATTATGGTCTCTTGGCCTGTCCAGGGAGCTTTGGCATTAGTCGTTGTCTTTTTGGCTTATAAGGCTAGTAGCCGCCACTTGCATAAGCAAAATTTGTACCAGTCCTATGCACCGCTGGACCATGATACAATTTTAAAAACGCAGGGTGAGGTTAAAAAGGCCGCTTTGGCTAAGGACCAGCTACAAGACCAGCTACAAGACCACCAACAGGCTGCGGCCCGCCTAGTCCAAGACTTAGTAGCCTTTGATCCGGACGAATTTACCTTTCTACATGAGGTAGACACCAACAATGTTGATCAAATTTTACATGAGGTGATCCCTCGCTTGGACTTTGACAAGAATAATATGAGCCGAAGGACAAAGGAAGAATCCGCCTTGTCGAAGGCTGTTGCTGACCAGCAAGGTCTCTACCAGCAAAAAGAAGAGTTGTTGGCCAAAGTTGAACCACTCTTGTCGGCTAATAGTCTGCCATCACTAACAGACTTACAGGATCGGATTAACCACCAAGACCAGGTTCACCGTCAAGAACTGCGCTTACGGGACTTAAAGGACCAGTTGACCCCGACTGGCTACCAGCGCTTGGCTGATTATCAAACCTTAGCAGCGGTTCAGTCTGCACTTACCCGTAAAGAAGGTGAGATTGACGCTGTGACGAACTTTGTTGAAGAAAAAGACCAAAGTTTACATGACTTAGAGGTTGAACAGGCGGCCTTAGTTTCAGCGGAAGAATTTCAAGCGACTGGTCAAAAGTTAGCCAATGCTAAGGCTAATCTCGAAGATGAATTTTTGACCTACCTGGCCCAGGTGATGACACCAAAGGTTGTTGAAACTGCCTTCAATGGTCAAGACCAGACCCTTAGCCAGCAAATTGAAGAAAAGGCTAACCAGTATTTTAACCGGTTAACTTTGGGGCGGTACCAAGCTTTAAACTTGGTTGGTAAGCAAATTACTGTCATTGGAAAAGACCAAGCAAAGTTTGCGGTCAAGGATTTGTCGACTGGAGCAAAGGACCAGGCTTATTTGGCGGTTCGCTTAGCCTTAGCAACGAGCTTGAAAGTTTTAAAGCCACTGCCAATTTTGGTCGATGATGCGTTCTTGCACTTTGATTCAGATCGGAAACAGGCAGTGCTAGCTTTGCTAGCAGAAATTGCCAGTGACCACCAGGTTCTTTTTTGGACCTTTGATGACCGCTTTGAAAAAGAGAGTATTTTGTTAGGAGAACAGTAATGGCCCAACTATTAATGGATTTTAAAGAAAACGATGCAATCGAAGCTTTTGCTGTGGTCAAGAGTGCCGATGTCCGTCAAACTAAGACTGGTAAAGACTATTTGGCAATTGTCTTCTCTGACCGGTCGGGCGACTTACCTGGCAACCTGTGGGATGTGACCCAAGACCAAATCAAAAGTTTGCAAGCTGGCTCGGTTGTTAAGGTGACCGGAACTCGCGGGGCCTTCAAAGGTAACCCGCAAATTCAAATTGCAGGGGTCCGGTTAAGTCAGGCTGAAAATGGGGAACCAACTAGTCCTGCTGACTTTATCAAAAGTGCACCAATCAAGAAAAATGAAATGGAGACGGAATTAAACGACCTCTTTTTCAAGATTACCCAACCGACTTGGAACCGGATTGTCCGTCAACTCTTTAAGCAGTACCAGGCCAAGTTTTTGGAATACCCAGCCGCCAAAGCCAACCACCATGCCTTTGCTGGCGGTCTAGCTTTTCATAGCTTGTCGATTGCCCGCTTAGCCGAAAAGATGGTAGACCTATACCCACAATTGGACGAAAGCCTGTTGCTAGCAGGAGCTCTTCTCCACGATTTAGGAAAGGTGATTGAACTGTCTGGACCCGTTGCGGCGGAGTATACGACTGCGGGTAAGTTAGTCGGTCACATTACTTTAGTTGATGAACAGCTAGTATTGACAGCCCACGACCTGGGCTTTGACTTAAACCAAGAAGATGTTTTGGTGTTACGCCATGTTGTTTTAGCTCACCATGGTATTTTGGAGTATGGGTCACCGGTTGAACCGAAGATCATGGAAGCCCAAGTTTTGCACCAGCTAGATGAAATCGATGCGAACATGCAGACGATGACGGGGGCCTTGGAGCAAACTGGTAAGGGAGAGTGGTCTAAGCGGGTCTTTGCCCTTGGGAACCGGTCACTTTACAGGCCTGAAGTTGCTTCAGCTCAATTAGAAGATGATGACGACCAAAGCCTTGCTAATGAGGGTGGTAATACGACGCTCTTTTAATGCAGAGACTTGATTGAACCACTGTTTATAAAATAATGTACGAAAAAAGGTTTTCCTCAATCTGAGGAAAACCTTTTTTATTTGCTAATAATTTTTACTGATTGATTAGGCGCCGGCTGTTAGGTAGCCAGACATACCACTCTTCAAGTCTGAGTCTGAAACGTTGACGTCAGCCTTACGAAGAAGCTTACCAATAATCTTTTGAATCTTGGTTGAGTTGTTTGAATCGTTGATAAAGTCGTTGGTAATCTTGGCCTTCAACTTTTCTTTGACCTTGGCTTCGGATGGCTTATCGGCCATCTTGTCCGTCCGAACAACATAGTAAGATGAACCAGAGGCGGCCTTAACAGGTGAGTCAGTATATGTGCCATCGTCTTGGTTAAAGGCGGCCTTCCGAATGTTTTCATCAACTGTGGTGTTGGTTGAATCAAAGGCAGGTAATTGGCCAGACTTTGAAGAACTTGATGACTTTGATGAGTACTGGTTGTAGACATCGTCCCATGAAGCGCCGTTGTCCAAGGCATCGATAGCGGCTTGGGCTGAGTCTTGGTCCTTGGTAGTAATCAAAGAAATTGTGGTGTCAGGGACGTAGTTATTGTAAGCATCGTCCAACTGGCTCTTGGTGACCTTGTAGTTAGCCTTAACGGCGGTGTTCATCAAGAGCTTTTCCCAAAGCGATTCCTTGTATTGGGCTTCTGTCATACTTTGCTTAGCAAGCATACTTGAGAATGAGTCGCCGTACTGTGCTTTTGAAGTTTTGAGGGCGTTGTCAACGTCAGATTCGGAAACTTGGCTACCGTAATCCTTGTTCAAAACTTTATCAATTACCATTTGAGTAAAGACCTGTTTACCAGCTGATGTTGATTTAACTTTATTGTAGTAATCTTCTTTTGAAATCTTACCAGCGTCTGACGTGGCCAACGTCTTAGAAGTTGTTAGTCCTAAGAACACAATTCCAGCCACGAAGATGACGGCAAGACTTCCCCATACGATCTTGCGAAACATAGTGTGTTAATTTCCCTTCACTTTCAAATTAAACGTTCCAAGTTATTCTATCATAGATTTTCGTGAAGGGCGGGGGCTTTTTAGTGATTAACCTACTTGTTAGACATCTCTTCGGTTACCTGTTTAATACGGTCTAGGTGAGCTTTGTTTTTGTAATTGTAACGCGTAACGTCTCGCTTGATTTCTTCGATGTCTTTTTTGGTTGCAGGCAAAGTCTTTTGTAAAACTTTGGCTTGGTTGGCTGCTTTTTTGGCCAAATTAACGGTTTCTTTTAAATCAGCAAAGAGTTCTTTTACACCTGAAAATGCCATGCTTACCTCATTTCTTGTTGGATTGCTTGAGCGATTTCTTGGTACATGTCCTCGGTAAAGTTCTCAGAATTATCAATCGTTGGTGCCAGCTGGTCGGTTAAGCCATCGTTATCGTAACGGGGAATTAAGTGCCAGTGGGAGTGGATGACTGTTTGACCAGCCGATTCACCATTATTTGATGAAATATTGATGCCAGTAATTTTGGGGTTCGTGGCCTTAATGGCACGAGCCAGAACGGGCAATTTAAGCAAGACCTTTTGAGCAACTTCGTCATCGTAGGAGAAGATGTCATCAACATGCTTTTTAGGAACTAACAAAGTGTGACCGGGTGTCACTTGGGAAATATCCAAGAAGGCGAGAACGTCATCGTCCTCATAAACCTTATAGGATGGGATTTCACCTGCAATAATCTTGTCAAAAATATCTGCCATCTGTCTACTCCTTTAAAGTTATTCTATCCTTATTATAGCAAATCCCCGAGAGGGTGTTGAACCTGTTATAATAGTTGCATGGGATTAGAGATTACAAACTTATATGGTGGCTATGCCGGTCAAAACGTCTTAAAGGATGTGTCTTTGACCGTGCCAAATGGTCAAATCGTGGCGTTAATTGGCCTAAACGGGGCCGGTAAGTCAACGACATTGAAACATGTGATTGGCGAGCAGCAGGGACGTTCGGGTAAAATTGCCTTGAACGACTTAGCCCTTGCTAAAAAGCCAACGGCCTTTAAGCAGCAGTTAGCCTACATTCCAGAGCAACCAATTTTATATGATGAGTTGACAATGGCTGAGCATCTGCGCTTGATGTTGGCCTCACATGGCCTAAATGATCAGGATCACTGGCAAAAGGTGGTTGACCTATTAAAAGTGTTCCGGCTTGAAAAAAAGTTGAATTGGTTACCTAAGCACTTTTCAAAGGGGATGCAGCAAAAGGTCATGATTGTGGCTGCCTTTAGTTTGGAGGCGCCGTTAATGGTGATTGATGAGCCGTTTTTGGGACTCGATGTCTTAGCTCAAAAGGACTTAGTCAATTTGATGCGTCAGCGGGCCGATAACGGTGGTGCGGTCTTGTTAACAACGCATTTGTTGGCAAGCGCTGCCAACTATGTTGACCAGTTTGTTGTCTTAGAAGATGGCCAGGTAAAAGACCAGCTTGCACCGCAAGAACTAGCTGCTAAACATGGTCTGGCTCTGTCAGACTTGGATGGGTTGTTTTCATGACGGCGCCAGAAGTTGACAACCAAGCAAGTGTAGCTAATCTGTCGGCTACGGGCTTTTCATTTGATGACTTGTTTAAAAACCGACGGGCAACTCAGCAAAAACGTGACCAGCGCTACTTACGGTTACTATTTAATGACCACTTCGTCTTGTTTTTGTTGCTAGTTGTAGGAACCTTGATTTTGGCTTTCCAGTCTAGTCGGCACCTAGCATTGACTGGTCCCTTTGGTTTTAGCAACTATTGGACTTTTGGCTTGGTCTTGTGGCTGGTCTTGGGATTGAACTTTGGTTCTTTGGTGACTTACTTGAAGCCGGCTGACCGAGTTTTCTTACAAGCAAACGACCATTTTATGGCGGCAAATTACTTGAAACAGGCAATGACCTGGTCATATTTGCTGGGACGGGGCTGGCAGACCTTGTTCGTTGGTTTGGCCTGGCCGGTCTTGAACCGGATAGGTTTAGGAAACTGGGCTGGTGTCGTAGCGGTTTGGCTGTTCTTGTTTACTTACAAGTTGGTTCTACTAGAAATTGACCGGGCTCAGCTCTTAGTTCGACAGTCCAAGGTAATCTTGCGGCCACTGACTTGGTGGCAGGTATTATCTGCCAGGTTTATCTTGCCTGGTGCTATTTTATTAGCAATGATGGTGGCTGACCCGCTTGTTCGTTTTGTGATTTTGATCATCATTGTGATGATGTTGTCGGCTGGAATTGTTTTCTGGACAGTTCGTTTGCAAAGAAATCATGGGCAACTAGCCTTGAATTGGTCGATGGCCGTTCAAGAAAGTGCCCGGCACGAGCAGCGGTTACTGGCCTTTTACGCTCTTTTTGCAGAGGTGCCACACCAAAGGCGACCAATCAAACGTCGGGCTTATTTGGACCGGCTTGTTGCTAGCTTGGCACCTTTTACCCACCCAGCTCGCCGGCTGTATTTGACCCGGTTGGTTCGGGGCGGGGATGAGCTTTGGTTAGCCATCCGGTTAGCGGTTGTCGCCGGTTTCTTGACCCTGGCACTGCCGCAGTCAAATCCTTGGTGGCATGCTGGTGTCATCTTATTAATGGTTTACTTGGTTCACATTCAATTGTTACCAGCCTTTGGTCAAGTGGAGAGTGTTCAGTGGACCCGGTTGCTGCCAATTGAACTGGTTGACAAAGAAAAGGCCTTTCGGCAAATTTTAGCGTTCTTAGCCATGGTGATTGTCTTATCAATCGCCTTCTTAGAACTTTGGTTTAGCTTACAATCGGCAATGGTTGTCCTGGTAGCAGGGCTAGGCTTAACCACCGTCTTTTATTTTTATTGGGCGGACCGGTTATTAAAAAAGTGGAATAATAGTTAGAGGAAAGATTATGCATTTACGTTCAAAACCATGGGCTAAGCCTTGGCTAGAAGCTCACACTGACTTGGTGATTGACCAAGAACATGCTCAGGCTCAAAGGGGGCAGTGGCAGGCTTTATTTGACCAAGAACAGCCAATTCACGTGGAAATTGGTTCAGGGAAGGGTCAGTTCATTATGGAAATGGCCAAAAAGAACCCTGAAATTAACTATATTGGGATGGAAATCCAAGAAACAGCAGTGGCAATTGCCGCTCGGAAGTCCTTTGATTCTGTTGGCGTTTTGCCGAACCTACGTTACTTGTATGGAAATGGTTCCGGGGTTGAAACTTACTTTGAAAAGGCTGAAATTCAAAAGATTTACTTGAACTTTTCTGACCCATGGCCAAAGACCCGTCATGAAAGTCGGCGGTTGACTTACAAGTCGTTTTTGACTTCTTATCAGGCGGTCTTGCCTGATGGTGGTGAGGTTGAATTTAAGACCGATAACCGGCACTTATTCGAGTATTCATTGGTTTCCTTCATGGACTTTGGCATGCGTTTTTCGGCTGAAGACTACACCTTGGACCTGCACGATGACGCAGACAAGGTGGCAGGCAACGTTGAAACTGAGTATGAACAGAAGTTTATGGCCTTAGGTCAACCGATTTATAAAGTTAAAGCTCATTTTTAAGACAATTAAAAAGCAGGTATTGCTTCTCGATTTAGGGGCAGTACCTGCTTTTATTTTTTTAACTGCTGACAAATAAAATTGAAATTCCTTTGAATTGCTCAGCTTTTTAAAAAGGCTAGGAGCGTTGTCACCAAAGCTTCCCGTTTTCGACGAGGAAGGGCATTCAGTGCTTGAATCAAGTCGCCGTAGTCACTTTCTTCACTTTGTCGACTGATTCCTAAGAGCTCATTTGGCGTTGTTTCTAGGTGCCTTGTTAAGCTTAGCAGGGTTTCCAGTTTAATATTTTGATTTTTGCCAAGCTCGATTCGAGCGACAGTATTGATTGATGTATCGGTTAGTTCGGCTAACTTTTCAAGTGTTAAACCCTTGGCGAGACGAAGTTCTTTCATTTTTTGGCCAAGAGGGGTATGGTTGTCGAGCATAAAACACCTCCACCTCTTATGTTGCTAAAATAGCAATCAACTTGTAAGGAAGTTTAATGGTAAAATAATACTATAGTGTTAATTGTGCTATAATTGATAAATCGGAAATTTGATTAGGTGCGAGGATTATTTCAAAATGGTAGTACAGGATCATTTTAATGTTGATCGAAATTTTAAATTAAGTCTAATTATCCCCTGGCTGAAAGGGCAAATGTTTGTTTCAGATGACAACTTTTTTCACCTGAAATTAGTGAAGACAGAGGTTTGCAACCTTCTCCCAGGCGAAAAAGTTCAGGTGACAGCTCCGGTCGACCAAATCGACCGAATTGAGGTAAAAAGGGAACTGCGGCCACTACGGCTGGTTGTTGGTTTGCTTGTTCTGGCATATGGTGCCATGGAATTCACTACCGAGTTGTGGGTCTTTATTGCTAGTGCAATTTTAGCAGCAATTCTCTTGTTGAGTGCGGTTCGAGCTGTCTTTTACTTTGAACGCCAGGGAAAGAGTGAGCAAGTATGTTTGCCGTTTTATGAAAAAGATCATTTGGACGAGTTGCAAAGGGAATTGCAAAAAGAATGATTTAGATGACTAAAACATTACTTTTACGACAAAAGTGGTAAGATAAGAGGTGCTTGGTAGATACTAAGCGCTTTTTTATTTGAAAAAAAGGGAGAGAAGTAAAATGAAATCAAAACCAATGGTCATTTCGATCATCGTTGTGGTAGTTGTTGCAATTTTAGGTGGGGTCTATGCCTTTCACCAGAGTGATAGCGGAAGTAATAGTGATTCTACTACAAATGCAGGTAAGACCTCATCAGCGAAGAAGTCTTCGGGGATGGATATCCAAGCAATTAAAGCTGGTGACTATTCAAGTGTCGTTGGTACTTGGCAAAATAGTGAAGGCGATTCTTTTACCTTTGATAAGAAGGGGTTGAAGTCGGTGACTTCTTCAGGTAAAACAGTGACTAACCAAAAGATATATTTGAAGTCTGTTAGTGGGTTAGCAGCTGCGAAAATTGTAGACGGAATGTTGAAGACTCAACTAGGCCCAAGTGATGAGAATGTTGAGGGTGCATCTGCAACTGTCGATACTTACTTCATTCCAAAGGGAGTTTCTTTAGAGGGAACGACGAAGAATTCGGTTGATCGGATTTATTCTGGACAGCAATTCGCCGATTATAACGTCTATTATAAGGTTGACACCACCACAACTAAGACTGTTAATTCATTGTCTTTGAAGGAAAAGGAAGCGCTGGCTTTGTTGGGAATGCCAGATAACTTTCAGTCTGATTACGGTAAGACGACGGTGAGTGACATGTTGGCTGGTAAGGCGACACCAACCGTTAATAACGATGGAAATTATTCAACCGTTTCAACGACCTTTAGTGGTTTGAAGTTTACGGTTGATAACGGCAAATATATTTTGAAATTGCAAAATGTGCCAAGTGACATCCAAGATTGGGACTTGTCGCAAGGCTACTTCCGCTTTGATGGTGATACGGTTACCTATAAGGTTCAAGGAACCCGGGTATCTGGTGCGGAACAAGATGCCGATGCTAATACGCTTGGAACTAAGAGCTTGTCACAACTGTACAAGCAGTACAAGGGTACGAGTCAATTGAAGAAGATGGAAGCATTGATTCAAGACTAAGCTATTATATTCAAAAAAAGGCCTCACAGCTATTTAACTGTGAGGTCTTTTAAAATGCTTGTAGATTACTACCAAAAGGTTACTAACGTTGATATACCAACGATTTTTCTATGCACTGAGGGGGAGTCGAACCCTCGACCTGCCGGGTAGAAACCGGCTGCTCTATCCAGCTGAGCTACCAGTGCAAAGTTCTGTAAAAGAACACTATTAAGAATAGCAAAAAATAGGGTAAAATACTATGACAAGTTTTTTCTTTGTGAAGGTCTTTTGCCAGATTACAAAGAAGTCGGGTTTAGAATGGGCTTAATCAGATTGATTTTGCTTGAGAGAAATATAAGGAGACAGAGATGTTATCGTATTTTTATTTAGGATTAGCGATTATTGCGGAAACCGTTGCTACAACCTTGATTGGGACAACTGCTGGTTTTACAAAAATATTACCAACGATTGTGACGCTATCGTGCTATGCCCTGTCATTCTACCTTTTGTCGGTGGTGGTCAAATCAATCCCAGTTTACCTGGCATATGCAATCTGGTCAGCAAGTGGTATACTAATTATCACGTGCTTGAGTGTCGTACTGTTTAAGGTGACCTTGAATTGGCAGACAATCGTTGGGTTAGGTTTTCTGGTGATTGGGGTCGTTTTGGTTAACTACTTTGGCAACGTACATTAAAACGTTCGGGAATATTGTTCTTGAGCAGTTGGAGGAGAAGATGGAGAACGGAAATAAGACGTCTGGCTATTCCTTACAAGACGTCAAAGAAAACATGAAACAGGTCTTTACCTGGTCATATTACAAAGAAGGATTTTCAGGTTGGGACAAGCAATCATACATCTGGTTGATGATTGGTCTAGTTGTTATTATTGCAACTGGCTTGCCACAAGGATTTGAAACCTTGTCAGTTTTGTCGATGATTGGTGGGGCGATTGGCTTCATGTGCACATTGGCAATTACGGCTAATAAGCGCATCAACGGTTTGCTTGGCTTTATCTCAGCAATTTTGATTTCAATCGTGGCTTTCCATTCAAAAAACTATTCAGATATTGTGATGCAGATGATTTATCTGATTTCATTGGATTTGAACTTTATGTTCTTTGGAAGTGCATGGCAAAACCGCAAGATTAAGGCAATGAACAAAAACGGATGGGTAATGGCTGCCATTACCTTCGTAGTTGCCTTCATCTTGTTATTCATGATGGATACTCATATCTTGATTTCGCCACGTCCTTGGTTGGATGCCTTTTCAGCCGCAATTGGAGTAACGGGGGCAGTCTTGACGGTAGCCAAGTTTAAGTCACAATACTGGATGTGGACGTTGCAAGGCTTGATGTCAGTGACTTTGTGGGGCGTAACTGCCTTCCAAGGTGATGCTAACTGGGTTTTGTTTGCTACCTATGTCTTGTACCTTGGTAATGATGTAATTGGTTTGTTCTTCTCACCATGGTCTCGGGCGGCTAAGAAAGACGCCTTGAAGGCCTAAAAGATTCAATACAAATAACCCTTTGAAAGGTCAAAAAATGTCGTTTGTGACAATTTTTTGACCTTTCTTGTTATTTTTGCTATTTTTTAAACTAGAATTGAGAAATGACTGCTATAATTAAGACAGTTAAGCGATTTGATCCTTTGAGAGAACGGAGAAGGTAAATGACCAGAAAGATAACTGATGCCCGGGTAATTCGATCCCGGCAAATTATGCGGACCGCCGCAATTGAATTACTAGCAACAACTGAACATTTCTCAATTACGGAGCTCTTAGTCCGTGGTAACGTCACCCGGGGAACTTTTTACCGGCATTACAATAATAAAGAAGACCTGATTAAAGATGTCAATGAGCAACTTGTCAAAGAAATCACGGCGAAGACGGAAACAAAGTTCCGCGTCCGTCAGGTTTTGGAAGTGATTTCAGAACAGGCTGTCTTTTATAATGCCGTGTTAAATAAGGGACGAGACCCCGAACTAAAGGCAGCGCTAATGGCCGAGTTGCGTGAGCAACGCAATGATACCCTTGATAACATCGATGATGAATTAGTTAAGCAACACATGGTTTACCAATGGGAAATCATTATGGCTGGTTTTTGGGCCTGTGTGTCCTTGTGGCTGTCTGATTCGATGGCTTTGACCCACGAGGAAGTCTTAGATGAATTCCGCGAAGTTTGGAAGATGTCGATGAATAAGACCCGGCAAACGGGGATGTTGCTCTTTGACTTTGAGGCTTAATTTGGACAAAGTGAAAAAAGAGAGTTACGATAGTTTTATGACAATAGAACTATTAGATCAAAAACGTGCAGAAATATTTAAAACTTTATCGGATGCGAACCGCTTGCAGATGATCCGAATTTTGTACCAGGCTAACCGGGAGATGACTTGCGGCGAAGTCGGTGAGAAATTGTCCATTAGTAAGTCGACGGTTTCTTATCACTTTAAGGCTTTACGGTCGGTTGGGTTAACTAACACCCGTAAAGAGGGGCAAAATAAATTTCTTTCGATTAATACTGAAACCTTTGACCAATATTTACCAGGATTTTTAGTTTCGCTATAAATCCTTTTATTTTTGACAGATAGTTCTATTGTTATCGAACTGTTACAAAATGAAAGGAAGTTTGGAAAATGAATCCAATCAAACGTCGAATGCTGTTAGTTGCTATCTTGGTTGCGACATTCATGACATCGGTCGAAACAACGATTATTACGACAGCGTTGCCAACAATTGTTAGTGACTTAAATGGCCTGCATTATCAAAGCTGGGTCTTTGCGATGTACCTGCTTGCCACAGCTTTAAGTACACCAGTGTATGGTAAATTAGCTGATCATGTCGGCCGTAAACCGATTTTTTTAATGGGTATTATGCTATTTACTAGCGGGTCATTACTTTGTGGACTCTCGACTAATATTTTTATTCTAGTATTTTTCCGCTTGGTCCAGGGACTTGGTGCTGGGGCTGTGATGCCAATCACGTTTACCATGATTGCTGACTTATTTTCCTATGAGGAGCGGCCAAAGATGATGGCACTCAACAATACGGCTTGGGGATTGTCAGCTTTAATTGGCCCTTTACTGGGTGGTTACTTAGTTGGCTATGTTAGCTGGCACTGGGTATTTTTCATCAACGTCCCATTGGGAATCGTGGTGCTAGTCATTACGGTTTTCTTTTACCAACAGCAAGTCAAAGAGAATCATTCTGAAAGTATCGATTTAAAGGGGATTTTATCTTTGAGTGGCGTTTTAGTAACGTCCTTGCTAATCTTGCAAATGTTAGCAAAGCAAAATGTTGCTTGGACCGAGTTACTAGTTCTAGTCGTTTTACTGATTTTTTCGTTGATTACCTTTGTTAAGGTTGAACCAAAAGCAAAAGATCCGATTATTCCAATTAGTTTCTTTCAAAATCAATTGTTTTTGATTCAAATTTTAACTGCTCTATTTTTAAGTGCTGTGCAAATTGGTTTTCAAACCTACTTTCCAATGTGGCTGCAAGCAATTTACCGGGCGTCGCCCTCAGTAGCCGGGTTGGCAGTGACACCGAGTCCGATTTTATGGTTGGGGTCTTCGTTTTTAGTTGGTAGTCTTATTAAACGTTATGCGCCAAAATATATCAGCCTTTTCTTTGTGATTTTCTTATTGGTAGCTTACTTGCCTTTTACTTTGATTGGCAAAAGTTCTCCAATTTTTATTTTTTACTTGGTCTCCGGGGTTAGCGGCTTTGTTTTAGGGATTATTATCACAATGAATACGCTGGTATCTCAGCGAGTTGTGCCAGACAATCAACTGGGAGCTGCTTCATCGATGTTGACACTGGGTCGAACATTAGGACAAACGATTGCAACAGGGACATTTGGGTTGGTTTTTAACCTGGTGGTCAATGCCCATTATGACGGGAAAGATGCGGTTTCGAGTGCTTTGATGAATGGCTTTGTAAGCGGGAAGGGACAAGGACTTGCTCACCGTCAAGCCTTACAACTTGTCTTCTTGCAAGCGATGCATGCTATTTTTGCCATTGTTCTTGGTTTACTTGTGGTAACATTAGTTATTAATTCTTTGGACCAGCATAAGAAAGTGGTTCAATAATTAGTTTAAAGGGCTTTTCTTGCCTTTCAGTCGAATATCTGTTAAACTTATTAGGTTGTTAGCGTAGCTACAACCACACATGCCAGGTTTAAGGAAGCTAGAAATAGCCGCCTCGGTATGGTGAGTCTAAGTATAAAAGGAGAACTCAATAATGGCATATGCAATTATTGTTACTGGCGGCAAGCAATACAAAGTCGCTGAAGGCGACACCATCTTTGTTGAAAAGTTGGACGCACAAGAAGGCGACAAGGTCGTATTTGACCAAGTTGTCTTGACCGACTCAAAGATCGGTACCCCATTTGTTGATGGAGCTAAGGTTTCTGGAACTGTTGAAAAGCAGGGTAAGGAAAAGAAGGTTGTTACTTTCAAGTACCGTCCTAAGAAGCACTCCCACACTAAGCAGGGACACCGCCAACCATATACGCGCGTAAAGATTGATTCGATCGCGTAATCATCACTGTAAAAGGAGAATAGACTTATGTTGATGAATCAAGATAACTTGCAACTCTTTGCCCACCACAAGGGGGGTGGATCATCTGCCAACGGTCGTGACTCAGCTGGTCGTCGTCTTGGAACGAAGGTCGCTGATGGTCAAGCTTTGACTGCTGGTTCAATTATCTACCGCCAACGTGGTACACACATTTACCCAGGCCAAAACGTTAAAAAGGGTGGCGATGACACACTTTTTGCTTTGACTGATGGTGTGGTTAAGTTTGAACGCAAGGGACGCGACAAGCGCCAAGTTTCCGTTTATACCCGGGACGAATACCAAAAGTTGATTGCCAACGCATAAATTTTTGAAAGCAGCTCAAAAGAGCTGCTTTTTTTGTGCCTTAAAAGCGATTAGATTAAAAATAAATGAGAATTCCGTGTTAGAAAGACTCCGGTTTATGGTATAATAATCAAAAATTCGATTGAAAAACGGAGGGTGACAAATGAAGTTCCAAGAAAAACGAGTACAAAAGTTGCAGGCCTTGTTGAAGAAGGCAGGGGTCCAAGGAATTGTGATCACTGCAGGATCTAATTTGAAGTATTTGACTGGCTTTGCCGGTGGAACTGGCGATGGGGTCTTAGTTGTCTCGCTAGCTGATGCTGCTCTAATCACGGATGCCCGTTATGAAAATGAGTATGTCCACGCCTTGCCACAGGGTGTCTCACTGAAAATTACCCGTGATTACTACGGTGAAGCGGTTAAGACAGTCCGTGAATTTGGCATTGAAAGCTTACTCTTTGAAGCTTCTTTGCCCCATGACTTGTTCTTGTACTTGGATGATGAGTTACCAGCTAATGTTGAATTTGAACCAGTTGACGGCTTGGTGGAAGCCCTCCGTGAGGTTAAAGATGATGCAGAAGCCGATGCCCTCCGCAAGGCGGCTGATGCTTCGGTGAAAGCTTTTAATGACTTGATGAAGGAAGTTAAGGTTGGCATGACTGAAAAAGAAGTTGCTAACCGTTTGGATGCCTTGCAAAAGCAATATGGGGCGGAAAAGCCTTCATTTGACACAATCGTGGCTTCTGGTTACCGGTCGGCCTTGCCTCACGGGATTGCGACCGATAAGAAGCTAGAGGATGGTGACTTGGTAACGATTGACTTTGGGTACTATGTCGATGGCTACACCTCTGATGTCACTCGGACCTTTGCGGTTGGGGATGTTGATCCTGAATTGAAGAAGATTTATGAAATTGTTAAGCAGGCAAATGCGGATGCTATTGATGTCGTGAAGGCCGGTTTGTCGACTGCTGAAATTGATAAAGTTGCCCGTGATTACATCACTGGCGAAGGCTATGGTGCCCAGTACCAGCACTCAACTGGGCACGGAGCTGGCTTGGATATTCACGAAGGCCCTTATGTTTCTTCCCGTTCAAGCGACGAAGTCCAAGTTGGTAACTTGTTGACGATTGAACCCGGAATTTATTTGGCTGATAAGGGTGGCGTTCGAATTGAGGATGATATCTTAGTGACAAAAGATGGCCATGAAAACCTAACGGCTGGCTTGCCAAAGGACTTGATTGTCATTCCTGGCAAATAAAAAATGATTCTAAAGGAAATCCTTACTTTTATGTAGGGATTTTTTTAATAAAAGTATTCTGCCCGGGCGGCTTTGATGATAAGATAGGAGAAAAGGAGTAGCCAATGGAAACGATTCAATTTCGACACACCAACGATATGCACTCGCACTTCGAGTTCTGGCCTCGGATCCAGCGGTTTTTGCTGGCACCAGCGGCGGCAGAGCAAACGGTGTTGAACTTTGATATTGGCGATGCAATTGACCGTTTCCACCCATTAACTGATGCAACCCTTGGTAAGGCCAATGTTCAACTGATGAACCAGGCCAACTATGCGGCTGCGACGATTGGCAATAATGAGGGCCTTTGTGTGTCACACGGTGACTTGAACCACTTGTATGATGAGGCTAACTATCCAATCTTACTGGCCAACATGGAAGAGTTGCCAGCGCAGGCCCAGCCAAAGTGGTCAAAACCGTACCAGGTCTTTACCAGTCAGAAGGGGACGAAAATTGCAGTTTTGGGTATGACGGCTCCTTACCAATTAACCTACCGGTCACTTGGCTGGGGACCAAAAGAGCCAAAGGATGTCTTGGACAGTTTACTACCAGAATTGCGTCAGCAGGCTGACATCGTCGTGCTGCTGTCCCATTTGGGTCTGCCAACTGACCGTGAATTGGCCCAAAAGTATGATATTGATGTGATTATTGGTGCTCATACCCACCACGTTTTGCCAGTTGGTGAAATGAAAAACGGGACTTTACTAGCTGCTGCAGGCCGGTACGGTGACCATGTTGGTCAAGTCGATTTGACCCTGAATGATCACCACCAGGTTGTCAAAAAAACGGCGAAAGCGATGTTGTCGGACCAGTTGACTGAAGAACCGGGCGACCAGACCGTTATTGATGGCTTCTTCCAGCAGGGATCCGAGCTAGAACGGGCAAACCAGGTGGTTGAGTTAGACAGCCCTAAAACGGTTGAAGACCAGGCGGAATCCTGCTTGAAAGCTTTGGAAGACTTCTTTGATTTGCCAGTGTCATTTTGCTCAACTGGGTTGTTTTTAAAAGACTTACCAGCAGGCCAAACAACGGCAGAAGATTTCTTAGAGTCGATGCCCCATGCGATTAACCCGATGATGGTTAAACTATCGGGTGAAGACCTCAAGGCTGTCTACCACGACTTTGAACAAGACCAGCCCCAATTATTGAACTATAAAATGAAAGGTGCTGGTTTCCGTGGCAAAATCTTTGGGCAAATAAAGACTCATGGTCTTGCCTATAATGACAACCACCAATTACTATATAATGGTCAAGTCGTTTTGGATGACCAAGAATATCAGATTGCTACATTGGACCATTACCGTTGGATTGACTTTTTCCATGAATTAGATGACGCGCCAGTTGAAATCCATTTGGAGATTTTTTTACGCGAATTATTAGCCAAGTACTACCAAAGACTACAGAGCTAAGTTGGCTTGAGATAGAGGAACTATGAACCACGAGACCTTAAAAGAACGAACGGAAAGTCAGCAAGCTGAACGTGAAAAAGAATTCACGGTCAGCGTTTTTGGCGATGAGATTACCATTGATGGGTTGAAGTTGACCTTGTTGGAAAACTTCAAGGATGCCTTTGATTCAGGTAAATTGGCTATTCGCTATACCCCCTTGTTAAAGCAATATGACTATATTGTTGGCGACTTGTCAGCTGACCAGCTCCGCCTTCGTGGTTTCTACCAAGAAGACCGGCAGGTTAGTGCAGACCAAAAAATTACGGCTTTGGCGGACTATCTTTATGAAACGGTTAACTTCGGAGCACCTTATTTTATTTTGGCTAACAATGCGCCGGCCTTCCGTTCTGTCCAACTCCATGATTACTTGTTGGAGTGGGGAAAGGCTGGTAAGAAAAATGAGAAAAACAACCAGTCGAAGTCTCGGTCAAAGTCCAATAATCGTAACCATAACCAACATAAGGGCAATGGTCAAAAGCAAGGTCACCAATCGGCTAAGGTTAGCAACCGGCCCAAGGCTAAGCATAAGTTTACTCAAAAGAACCGAAATAATGGTCAAAAACGTGAGCAAAACGAGCTGAACCAGGTTAAAAAACAAAACCAGGGACAGCCAGCTAAACCTAAAAAGCCAAATAAGTCCCAGTCGAAAAACAAGGCAACCAATGCTGGACAGGGACAAAAAAATAATAATGGCCAATCAAAGGCTCACAATCGACGGTCAAATAATCAGGAGAAAAAGAGTCAAAATCAACGGCATAATAAGCGTTCTTTTACGATTAAAGACCGAACGAGAGACCAAGACTAGCAGCTTTGCTAGTCTTTTTTAATCTCTTTATTGACATTAGTAACCCGATTTTATAATATAGGGTTACTGATTTTAAAAGAGAATGGAGATAGATGATGAAATCATCACGGTTACAGGATTTGACGACAGGGGCTATGCTACTGGCTCTTTTAATTGTATTTGCATTGGTACCAGGGGTGCCACTAGGATTTATCCCAGTACCAGTTGTGGTTCAAAACTTAGCGGTGATGCTGGTTGTCTTGGCTTTGGGGGCTAAGCGGGGCACTTATGTGATGGTTGCCTTTATTATTCTAGCAGCCATCGGCTTACCAGTATTGTCTGGTGGTCGCGGTGGCTTGGCTGTTTTGGTCGGCCCAACAGGTGGCTATATCTGGGCTTGGTTACTAATGCCAGCCGTTTACTGGCTGTTAAACCGGGCCTTGTTCCGGAAGACCTTAACTGATAAAGCAGTCTGGTGGCAAAGTCTCTTGCTTTTGGTTGTCGTTGACTTTGTTATGGTCTTTGGACTTGGTGCTTTATGGTTAGCACTGACCAGTCATGTTGCCTTTTGGCCAGCCTATTTGGCCAACGTGGCCTTTATGCCAGGGGACTTGCTGAAGATTGTAATTGCAGTGGCGATGAATGAATCATTAACGGTCATTAACCGCCGTTAGGAGAACGAATGGTTGCAACAAAATTAACAACGAAAGACCGGGTTTTACAAGACTTGGTTGACCATGCCGGGACCTTTTTGTCGGGGGATAAGCTGGCAGCTGACTTATCAATTTCACGAGAGTCGGTTTGGAAGGCTGTTAACACCTTGAAAAAAGATGGCCACCGGATTGAGTCAAAGAAAAAGACGGGTTACGCCTATTTAGGGAGTAGTCATGTCAATTTGGTGGCTTTAAACCGCTGGTTTGACATACTTGGAATTGAAGAAGACCGACCTGGAATTCAAATCTTTGATGATATTGGTTCCACTCAGACTTATGCCAAGGATTATTTAGCTAAGCATCCTAGCAAACAGCCACAGGCCTTTATTGCCCGGGGCCAATCAGCGGGGTATGGCCGGCAGGGACGGGACTTTTACTGCCCCAAAGACCGGGGCTTATACATTTCTTTGGTCATTCCGGTTGACCCTGAGCAAAATTTGGCACCAAGTTTATTAACAACCTCAGCTGCGGTCGCTCTGGTAACAGGACTAAAGCAGTTTTTTCCAACAAAAGACTTCCGATTGAAGTGGGTTAATGACCTGATTTTGGACAGTCACAAGGTTGGTGGTGTTATCACGGAAGGAGTCTTTGACTTTGAAAGTCAGCAGTATTCCGCTGTTGTAATCGGCTTTGCGATTAACCTGTTACCAGCAGATTATCCTGCAGGGATTACGAACAAGGCCCAACCAATTTTAAGTGCTGACCAAGACCTTGATTTAAGTGCAATTACAGCGGTATTATTAAAGGAACTGTTGCAAGCTGGTCGGACTTACCATGAAAAGACTTATTTGCCAGCTTATAAAGAAATGTCGATGCTAATCGGTCATGAAATCACTGTTCAGGTTGGGACAAAACTGATTGTGGGTCAGGTTAAAGATATTTCGGACTTGGGTGGCTTGGTTGTTTTGAACCGGCAAACCGGTCGGGAAGAGACCCTTTATGCCGGTGAAGTGACGAAGATTAAGCTATTCGAAAACTTGAATTTGTGAGGGACTAAGATGGACTTTGTTTTTGCGTCGAATAACACGGCTAAGACCAAGGAAATGGCTGTTTTAGCTGAAAAGATGGGCCATACCATCACGAATTACCGTGATCTTTTAGGTAAAAAGTTGTCTTTTCCGGCTGAAACAACTGATTCCCAGGTTGAAAATGCCAAAACAAAGGCCAATTTTGTTCACCAGTACTTACCAGACCATTGGGTCTTGGCCGACGACACTGGCTTATATTTAAAAGCTTTTCCAGACCGGTTTGGCGTGACTTCATCGCGGGAGTTCCACCAATTGGGGGCCATTGGCGTTGAAGCAGAAATGAACTATATCTTAGGCCTTTATGACCAGGGGCAAGACCGGTCAGCTCATTTATTGGCCGTCTTAGCCTTGGTTGGCCCTGATGACCAACACTTTATCGCAGAAGGCCGTGGTGGGGTTAAGGTGGCTAACGAAGCCAGGTCGGGTGACTATATTGGCGGCCTGGATGACATTATGGAAGCTGAAAATGGCAAGACCTTGTCTGAAATGAATTTGGACGAAATTATTGAATATCATGACCGGTCGCGAGCACTTGCTGACCTGGTTAAGCAATTAGACAGCTGAGGCTGTCTTTTTTTGAAATCTTTTGTAAATCGTGCTAGAATACGTAGGTTATTTTACTGGGCCGAAAAGGTCGAAAGGAGGGCGATGATGCCTGTAAAGAGTGCATTTTGGCAAAATGTTGTCGACTCAGCCAAGGACCAAGATGGCAACCAACGGCCATTCTTTTCAATGGCGCCAATGGAAGCGGTGACGGACACGATTTTTCGTCGTGTGGTTGCCCAAGCAGGTGGACCAGACCTGTACTATACTGAATTTACTAATGCAGCCTCAATGGTTCATCCGAAGGCTAAGTTCTCCGTCCAGGGTCGGTTGGCCGTGGCAGAAGGTGAACAGATGCCGATTGCTCAAATCTGGGGTTCAAAGCCGGAACTCATCGCTGGGGCTGCCAAACTCTTGCCTGAAATGGGTTACCAGGCCGTTGATTTGAACATGGGTTGCCCTGATGGGACCGTGATCAAAAACGAAGCGGGGTCAGACTTGATCCGCCACCCAGACCGGGCAAAGGCCCTCATTGCTGGGGCGAAGGAAAGCGGCTTGCCAGTTTCTGTTAAAACCCGGTTGGGCTTTTATAAGACAGAAGAATACCATGATTGGTTAACGATGCTTTTCCAACAAGATATCCAGGTTTTGACGATTCACTTGCGAACTCGTAAAGAAATGTCGAAGGTCGATGCTCACTATGAATTTATCGACGACATTGTTGCGATGCGCGATGAATTAGCGCCAGACACGCTTTTGCAAATTAATGGGGATATCAAAAACTACCAAGAAGGAATCCAGTTAGCCAAGGACCACCCGGGCGTTGATGGGATTATGATTGGTCGGGGTGTCTTGGAAGACCCCTATGCCTTTAACGAAGTAGAAGAAGGCCACAGTTTGCAGGAATCGATTGGCTTGTTGAAACTTCAACTAGACTTGTTTGACGAGGTTAACCAGCAAGAAGTTTCAAAGAAAAACTTTGAAGCATTGAAGCGGTACTTTAAGATTTACTTGCGCGGTTTCCCGCATGCAGCGAAATTACGGCAATTACTAATGGAAACTCACCAGACGGCAGAAGTTCGTCAACTCTTGGATGAACATGTGCCAGGGTTAGTGGCTGACTAGTAAGTTTGCTTATGGTATACTGAAGATATTGAATATTAATTTTGGTTGAGGTTCGACTCAAGGTGTTACCTAACGGGGGAGTTAGGTACGCTTTGAGTCGGCCTTTTTTATTTGCCGGGAAGGATGTAGGAAATGGAGTTGTGGGTACTAGCATTAATGTTACTAACGGCCTTTTTGTTGGCAGGCTTAGCGGAACGGTTGGGGGTGCCAGCTGTAGTGGGTCAAATCATGGCCGGTATTCTTTTAGGTGGGGCTGGGTTGTCATTGATTTCAACCAGCCACCAAATTGAGGCCTGGGCGGAAATTGGTGTCTTGCTCTTGATGTTCTTGGCTGGGATTGAATCAGACTTGGACTTGCTGAAAAAACACTTGAAGCAGGCGACCAGTGTTGCTTTGGCTGGGGTGGTGACCCCCTTTGCCGTCTTTACAGTCTCAGGGTGGGCCTTGGGTCATTCCAACCAGAGTGCCTTGTTTTGGGCAGTCCTATTTTCAGCCACCTCGGTTTCCATTACCGCTCAAATCCTAACGGAATATGGCCAGGTTAAATCGGAGGCCGGGACAACAATCTTAGGAGCAGCTGTCTTAGATGACATTATTGCGATTTTAATGTGGACGGTTTACCAAACAACTTTTGGCTTGGCTGGTGGTCACAGCCAACCATTATGGCTGACAATCTTACTCATGGCCGTTTTCTTAGTTGTAGTTGTAATCGCCTTGTTCAAGTTTTTGCCAGTTGTACTTGGCTGGGTTGGTAAGTTAGCCTTACCTGGTGCTATCTTAGCCTTTACGGTTGGATTGGTTTTGCTACTGGCGGATGGGGCTGAAAATCTTGGCTTGTCAGGGGCAATTGTGGCCTTTTTGGTCGGCGTTGTCTTTTCCCGGCAAAAGGAGTCTCACTCCGTTGAACGGGGCATTACCGTGATTGGTCAAACGATCTTTATCCCAATTTTCTTTGTTAACATTGGTTTGAAGGTGACCCTCCATGGTCAGTTAGGACACTTACCCTTGATCGTCTTGCTCACAATTTTAGCGGTTATGACCAAGTACTTCGGTGCCTTTGTTGGGGCCAAGATGGTTAAACTCTCTAACCGGGATAGTCGGATTATTGGGGTGGGGATGGTTTCTCGAGGGGAAATGGCGATTGTAATCGCTGATTTAGCACTGTCTTACCATGCTTTGACCCAGTCAAACTATGCGATGTTGATCATTGTGATTTTGCTGACGACAATTTTTACGCCGATTGCTTTAAAGCCGTTATTAACTGGCGGGCAAAAGTAGGACTGAATTTGTCAGAAAAATAACTGACAAAAAGGCTCAACCCTAGTCCTTAGTTGCTCCAATTCCAAACTGCTATGCTATAATAAAAACATGAAATTATCGAGCCAAGAAGTACAAAATATATTAAATGAACACGGACTTTTGACGGAAAGTCCAGCAACTGACCAGGCCTTTGACCACCTCCACTATGACAGCCGTCAAGTAAAAGACCAGACCCTTTTTGTTGTTAAGGGAGCCTTTAAGGCGGAATACTTAAATGGTGTGACTGGTGTGGCGGCTTTAGTGACTGAAAAGAAGCTCGATGTCGCTTTGCCTCAGTGGTTAGTGACCAACAGTCAAAAGGCCTTGGCCGTGTTGTCGGCGGCTTACTTTGACCACCCGGAAGAAAAGTTATGGATTGGGGCCTTTACCGGGACCAAGGGGAAGACGACGGCGGCTTACTTCGCTTATACGATGCTAAAAGCCGGAACAAATAATAAGACGGCCCTCTTTTCAACAGTCGACCGGATTACCGGACCAAAACCAGAGGATAAGAAGAAGTCCGACTTAACAACGCCTGAATCCTTTGAGCTTTTTAAAGATATGAAAAAGGCTGTGGATAATGGGATGACCCACCTGGTGATGGAAGTCTCTTCTCAGGCTTACTTGTTAAACCGAGTTTACGGGTTAACCTTTAACGTTGGGGCCTTTTTGAATATTTCACCAGACCATATTGGGCCAAACGAGCACCCAACCTTTGAGGATTACTTAGCCCATAAGGAAATGCTCTTAGACAATTCTGACCAAGTCATTATTAATGCGGGGATGGACCACTATGACGAAGTCAGTGGTCGCGCCAGTGCCCACCATGATAAAGTCTATACCTATGGCCGGGCGGACAATGCCAGAAAGCCGTTGGTGACCTTTACTAGTCAAGAAAGTGCCTTGCATGAGTCCAAAATGACGGCGAAGGCAGAAGATAGCTTGTCGGAACTAGCTGAAATGGGTGGTCGGTATCGGTTGAATTTGCCGGGAGACTTTAACGAAGAAAATGCCATGGCGGCCTTGATCATGGCGACCTTGGCTGGAATTAGTCATGAAGCAATGGTGACGGGCCTTGATACGGTCACCATTCCGGGCCGGATGTTATCACTTTCATTGCCTGGGCACGGGGTTGCCTTCGTTGATTACGCTCATAACTATGTGTCATTGTTGTCACTCTTGGCCTTTGCCAAGGAACAGTCACCAAGGGGCCAGGTCATTGTTGTCCTTGGGGCTCCTGGAAACAAGGGGGTTTCTCGTCGGGCCGACTTTGCCAAAGTCTTATCGGCTAAGGCCGACACTGTCTTCTTGACAGCTGATGACCCCCAGTATGAGGACCCAGCAGATATTGCGAAGACGATTGCCGCTGGAATTACGAATGACCAAGTCCAAGTTCATTTTGAAATGGACCGGATAACGGCTATTCACCAGGCAGTCGCCTTGGCAGGACCACACGACTTGGTGGTTGTGGCCGGTAAGGGGGAAGACCCTTATCAAAAGGTTGGCGGAGTCGACACGCCTTATGTCGGTGATTATGCAGTCGTGCAAGATTGCCAGACCCGGTTAGAAGCTGGACAAACATTGATTGGGGGCAATGCTCATGGTTAATGGATTAGAAGAAAAACACGTATTATTGGCCGTTTCAGGTGGGATTGCAGCTTATAAGGCAGCGGATTTAACCCGGTTGCTTGTTAAGGCTGGGGCTGATGTCAAGGTGGTCATGACCACTGCTGCTGAAGACTTTATCCCGGCTAAGACGTTAGCAATTTTGTCTAAGAACCCGGTTTTAACCGACGAATCTTGGCAGGATGCTTCTGCTGCGGTTGACCATGTGGCGCTAGCTAAGTGGGCGGACGTTTTGCTTTTAGCACCAGCAACGGCTAATACTGCTGGCAAAATTGCCCAGGGTTTGGCCGATAATGTTTTGACTACAACTTTAGTGGCCTTTGATGGTCTAAAAGTGATGTTGCCGGCAATGAACAATCAAATGTGGGAGAACCCTGCGGTCAAGCGGAACATCTCACAGGTCAAAGAAGATGGTTGGCAGGTCTTAGGACCGGATACTGGTTTTTTGGCTGAAGGCTATGAAGGCAAGGGGCGGATGGTTGAACCAAGTGCCGCGATTGAGTATTTGACGGATGCCTTTTCTAAAAAGGACCCGGCTGACTTGTTTTTGGCTGGTAAGAAGGTGGTCATTACTGCTGGTGGGACGAAAGAACCAATCGACCCAGTTCGCTATTTGACTAATAAGTCCTCTGGTAAGATGGGCTATGCTTTGGCAGAAGCAGCAGTTCAAGCCGGGGCCGAGGTGACCTTGGTGGCCGCAACGAAGCGTGCTGTCAACCCGGCAATCAACCTCGTCTTAGTTGGTCAAACGACTGAAATGTTGACAGAAGTTCAATCTGCAATGACTAGTGCCGATATCTTTATTGGTGCAGCAGCAGTTTCTGACTTCCGGGTTGCTGAAGTAGCAAAACATAAGGTTAAAAAACAGGGGAATGACCACCTGGTCTTAGACCTAGTTCAAAATCCTGATATCTTGCAAACCGTTGGTCAAGCAAAAAAGCCTGGTCAAGTGGTTGTCGGCTTTGCCGCTGAAACTCAGAACTTGCTAGAAAATGCTAAGAAAAAGCTGACTAAGAAAAATGCGGATATGATTGTCGCTAACAATGTCTTAGAAGACCAGGCCGGCTTTAATAAGGATACGAATAAAGTGACCTTAGTACTGGCAAATGACCGAGAAATTGACCTTGGCGTTCAGCTAAAAACCACTTTGGCAGAAGACATCTTAGTTGAGACGGCGAACTTGCTTAACCACCGGTAACTTGTGGTATAATAAGGAACTAGCAAAAGTAATCAGGAGGCTGTAATGAGCAAGGCAGACGAAGAACAAGAATCCAAGTACCATGTCGGGGATGTGCTACTTGCCCCAGCTTATGGCAACTTGGACCAACCTTTTACCGGTAAGGTTGAAAAGATATACGAAAACTCATTGTTGGTCGAAATTATTGAAAACGACCCAGCTGACCAACCAACGGTCAACGAGATGAACCACCGGGCAATTGTTCGGATGTCAGAAATTGAAGTCATCGAACAAGCACCGGCAGATGAAAGTGCCAAAGACTAAGGCTTTTCATTTGTTTGAAAAAGAAAGAAGATAGGCCCCCAGTAAATAGTGACCTTGGCAGTAGTGGAAGCCAGGGGCTGGACCTGATCCGCGCACCTTTTTCTCACTTTAAAACTTGATAGAAAGTGGTCGATTCGACTATTAGAGTGGTACCGCGGGCAGGGCTCGTCTCTTTCAAACGATAAGAGGCGGGCCCTCTTTTACAAGCAAAATCAACGAATTAAAGGATAAACAAATGGCAACTAATGAAGCAGTTACCACCGCATTACAGGCGGTTTTACCAGACTTAAGTACAGCAGAAATTGCTGAAAAAATTGAAGCACCAAAGGATTCAAAGATGGGGGATGTCGCCTTTCCAACTTTTACTTTGGCCAAGGTTTTGAAAAAGGCCCCTCAGCAAATTGCTGCTGACTTGGTTGAAAAAATTGACCAATCCGGTTTTGAAAAGGTTGTTGCTACTGGTCCTTATATCAACTTTTTCTTGGATAAGAAGCAGACCACTGCACAAACTTTGGCCAAGGTTTTGCAAGATGGCATGGCTTATGGGCAAAACCAAGACGGTCAAGGACAAAAGATTACCTTGGATATGTCGTCACCAAATATCGCCAAGCCAATGTCAATGGGCCACTTGCGGTCAACTGTAATTGGGAATGCCTTGGCGAACTTGGCTGCTAAAAACGGCTATCAACCCGTTAAGATTAATCATTTGGGTGATTGGGGAACTCAGTTTGGTAAGTTGATTTATGCTTATAAGACTTGGGGATCTGAAGAAGAAGTTAAAAACGATCCAATCGCGACCTTGTTGAAGTACTATGTTGAATTTCATGACAAAGCAAAGCAAGACCCAAGTTTGGACGATGAAGGCCGGGCTTGGTTTAAGAAGTTAGAAGATGGTGACCCCGAGGCACAGAAGATTTGGGCTTGGTTCCGAGAAGAATCTTTGAAGGAATTTACCGAAATCTATGACCGCTTGGATATCACCTTTGACTCCTTTAACGGTGAGGCTTTCTATAACGACAAGATGGATGATGTTGTCAAGCAGTTAGAAGACAAGGGTATCCTTGAAGAATCACAGGGTGCTCAAATTGTTGATTTGTCATCCATTAACGAAAACTTGACGCCTGCCATGATTAAACGGACCGACGGGGCTACCTTATATATGACCCGTGATTTGGCTGCAGCGATTTACCGTAAGAATACTTATAACTTTGCCAAGTCACTTTATGTGGTTGGGGGCGAACAGCGTGAACACTTTGTTCAGTTAAAGGCGGTCTTGTCACTGCTTGGTTTGGATTGGGCCGATGATGTCGAACACATTCCATTTGGTTTGATCACTTTTAACGGGAAGAAGATGTCAACTCGGAAGGGTGATGTAGTCTTGTTGAAGGACGTTTTGGACGATGCTCACGAATTGGCTTTAACTCAAATTAATGAAAAGAACCCCGGCTTGGCCAATAAGGACCAGGTTGCTGAAGAAGTTGGCGCTGGTGCCGTAGTCTTCCATGATTTGATGAATGACCGGACGAACAACTTTGACTTTAAGCTAGAAGAAGTTGTCCGCTTTGAAGGTGATACCGGACCATACGTTCAATACACCAATGCCCGGGCTCAATCAATCTTGCGTAAGTCCGGTCAGGAAATTAACCAAAGTTCAATCGAACTTGACGACCCACAAACTTGGGAAATTGTGACGACTTTGGCCGCCTTTCCCGAAACGGTTCAGCGGGCCTTTGACCACCGCGAACCGTCAGTAGTGGCCAAGTATGCTTTGACTTTGGCACGAACTTTTAACAAGTATTATGCTAACTCAAAGATTTTGGCCGATGACGCTGGCTTGAACGGTCGGTTGGCCTTAGTACAGGCAGTTTCTGAAACGTTAACTGTTGCCTTAAACATCTTGGGTGTGAAGGCACCAAAGGAAATGTAAGGATATTTTTATTGTTTTAACTGGGCAATTAAGGAAAGCAAATGAAATCTCTTAAGAATACTGCCTTTGGGCAAAAATTTGGTCCAGTTTGGCACCGCTACCAGCTGGGTCGACTATTAATTTTGACCTTTATGACCTTCTTCTTGCTCTTGTCGGTTTACTTAGTCGGGATGGCTAAGGCGACCCATGTTCAAAAGCTTGAAAGATCGCTGTCACAAACAACCAATGTTTATGATAGTTCAGGTGATAAGGCCGGTTCGCTATACTCACAAAAGGGAACCTACGTCGGTTATAACGACATTTCGCAGAATATGCGAGACGCGGTCTTGTCAATTGAAGATCGAAACTTTTATCATGAACATGGCTTTTCTGTTTCTGGGTTAGGACGGGCTGCCTACCTATACGTTCGTAACCGCTTAACCGGATCAGATGTTATTTCAGGTGGTGGGTCAACAATTACCCAGCAATTGGTTAAAAACGCTTATTTGACCCAGGAGCAGACCTTTACTCGAAAGTTAAAGGAAATATTCTTGTCGATGCAAGTCGAACAAGTCTATACAAAAAACCAAATTTTGACGATGTACTTGAACAACGCCTGGTTTGGAAATGGGGTTTGGGGTGTCGAAGATGCCTCTGAAAAGTACTTTGGCGTTCATGCCAAGGACTTAAATACGGAGCAAGCAGCTACTTTGGCCGGAATGTTGACCAATCCAGCTGGCTTTAACCCGATTAATAACCCTAAACGGTCAAAGGAACGACGAAACGTTGTTTTGCAGACCATGTATGAAAATAAGAAGATTAGTAAGTCAGAAGAAAAGGCTGCTCAGGCAACTGATATCGTTGTTCATGATAATTACCAAAGTGACGATACTTATCGGTACCCTTGGTTCTTCGATGCGGTCATTAGTGAAGCGCAATACAAGTATGGCTTGAGTGAAACTGATATTATGAACCACGGTTACAAGATTTACACGACCTTGAACCAAAAAGACCAAGAAAACTTGCAAAACGATTATAAGAATAACGCGAACTTTGGTAATCAAAGTGATGCCCAAGCAGCGTCAATTCTCTTGGATGCCAAAACTGGTGGTGTTCGAGCTGTTATTGGTGGTCGAGAAACTACCCACACTTTCCGTGGCTTTAACCGGGCCACTCAGTCAGAATTGCAGCCTGGATCGATTATTAAGCCACTGGTTGTTTATACACCGGCCTTGTATGCAGGTTATAAGATTACTGACAAGTTGCCAAACAAGAAGACCACTTTCGGTACGAACAACTACTCACCTAATAACGCCTTGAACGTTCAAACGGCGGATGTCACGATGTATGAAGCCTTGGAGCATTCATATAACATTCCAGCAGTTTACCTCCTGGATAAGATTGGTGTTAACGTTGGTTGGGAGTGGGGTAAGAAGTTCGGCTTGAACTTGACCAGCTCTGATAAAAACTTGTCATTAGCCCTTGGTGGTTTGACCACTGGGGTTTCACCTCGAGAAATGGCTCAGGCCTATACTGCCTTTGCCAACGGTGGAACAATGTCTGAAGCTCACTATATTACTAAGATTGTTGATTCATCTGGTAAGACAATTGTGGCTTCACCAAAGTACAAGCAAAAGAAGGTTATTTCAAAGTCAGTCGCTAACAAGATGACGAAGATGATGCTTGGAACTTATTCAAGTGGAACTGGTAAGGGCGCTAACCCAAGTGGTTATACTTTGGCCGGTAAGACCGGAACGACTGAGAACACTAACGATTCGAACAACGCTAATTCATCAAAGGATTCATGGGCCATTGCCTATACCAGTGATGTTGTTGAAGTTAACTGGGAAGGTCTTGAAGGTAATACGACGAGCTCATTGCCAATTGGTTTGATGCCAACGATTGGTTATCTGGTTAAGAATTCGATGGCTCAAATTTTGCCAAATACCAAGGATACCAACTTTACTGTTACCGATGCTAATAAGTCAACTAGTGATTCAACGACTAGCTCTTCAAATACTTCAACGGCCTCAGCCTGGGTTAATAACGCAGCTAAGACGGTTCACAGTGGGGTTAATACCACGGTTGCCGGTGCCTCAAAAGTATGGGATACTATTAGCGGGTTGTTTTAGTTTTTAACAGTCAAAAATTTAAGAGCCACCAATGGTGGTGGCGAAAGGATAGACAATGACAGTCAACATTTATGATAATGCCAATGAAATGGCTAAGGTATTGGTCGAAACAGAACAGTACCAAGCCTGGCAAGCTGCCTTTGACGCAGTTCAAGGCGACCAAGAATCAAAGGAATTGTTCAAGCAATTCCAAGAAATTCAAATGAAGGTCCAACAAATCATGCAAGCTCAACAAGCTCCTTCAAAAGAACAAGAAGCTGAATGGGATGGTGTGGCTAAGAAGGTCCAAGAAAACGATAAGATCAAGGCCTTGATGTCAGCTGAACAAGTGTTGAACACTTTGCTTGGTGACATTAACGAAATCGTGACAAAGCCGGTTTCAGAGGCTTACGCCAAGACGCAACAAGCATAATTAACAAAAAAGACGGTAGGTAAAACTGATATGAACCCCGAAATTTGGACAACCAAATTTCGAGGTTTTTATTATGTCCAAATTATCAAAAGAAGACAAAGT
>NZ_JCAOER010000029.1:0-453 GCF_059579415.1 Fructobacillus sp. ChS1-6f1-1-27
CTTGCCGTGAAGCAGGCGAGACCATGCTGACTGCACCGGAAAACGTGCACTACATGGACGTGGCGCCTTCCCAGATCGTCTCCGTGGCCGCATCTCTGATTCCGTTCCTGGAACACGACGATGCCAACCGGGCACTGATGGGTGCCAACATGCAACGTCAGGCTGTGCCTTGTCTGCGTCCTGAAAAACCGCTGGTGGGTACGGGTATTGAACGTACCGTGGCGGTTGACTCGGGCACGACTGTACAGGCGACACGGGGCGGGATCGTTGACCATGTCGACGCCGATCGCGTGGTGATTCGCGTCAATGATGACGAAAATCAGGCCGGCGAAGTAGGTGTGGACATCTACAACCTGATCAAATACACGCGTTCCAACCAGAACACCAACATCAACCAGCGTCCTATCGTCAAACGTGGTGATCACGTGGCGCGTGGCGACGTCCTGGCCGATG
>NZ_JCAOER010000012.1:0-22542 GCF_059579415.1 Fructobacillus sp. ChS1-6f1-1-27
TTGGGTTTCCGTCCTTTTTTCTTGGTAACGATAGTATACCCGTTTTCACGGTAAGAACGAAGCCAATTGGATACCATTCCACGACTAGGTAAGCCATATTCAAGGGCAACTGAATAGATTGATTGATGTTCAATCAGAATTTTGCTCATAACTTTACGCTTAAAATCATCGGAATAAGATTGATAAGAATGGTCTAAAATACCAAGACTATGCCGTTCAATCAGTAAAACTAAGTACCGGATATTACTTTCACCGATTTTGTATTTTTGGGCAATTTGATTTGGACTATAGTGTTGGTTTTTCCAAAGATGATAAATATAAATTTTGTCTGATTTTGATAATTTGGACATCATAAAACCCCGAAATTTGGTTGTCCAAATTTCGGGGTTCATATCAAAAGCGCGTAAAGCGCTTTTTTCATTAGTAAAAATACTAGGCAAAAGAAAGGCGAACAAATGTTCGCAAAGTGCTTGCATTTTTCAAAAAATATCCGTACACTATTGGTAGACATTGAAGGAGTAAATGCATGGTTGCAAAAAAAACTAGTGCTGATAAAAAAGACGGCCGCCAAGCCGCTTTAGATGAAGCCTTGAAGAAAATTGAAAAGAACTTTGGAAAAGGTTCAATCATGACCTTAGGTGACAATGCAACGACTCAGATTGCAACGTCACCATCTGGTTCTGTTAAGTTGGATGTGGCCCTTGGTGTGGGTGGCTATCCAAAGGGCCGAATTGTGGAAGTTTATGGACCAGAATCTTCTGGTAAGACGACGATTGCCTTACACGCGGTTGCTGAAATTCAAAAGAATGGTGGGACCGCTGCTTATATCGATGCCGAAAACGCTTTAGATGTGAAGTATGCTGAAGCCTTGGGCGTTAAAAAAGATGAATTGCTATTGTCTCAACCAGACACAGGTGAACAGGGACTAGAAATTGCCGATGCCTTGGTTCAATCCGGCGCAGTTGATATGATTGTTGTTGATTCCGTGGCTGCTTTGGTTCCCCGAGTTGAAATTGAAGGGGAAATGGGGGATGCCCATGTTGGTTTGCAGGCTCGGTTGATGTCACAAGCCTTGCGGAAGTTAGCTGGAACCTTGAACCGGACAGGAACGATTGCCATCTTCATTAACCAAATCCGTGAAAAGGTTGGAGTGATGTTTGGTAATCCCGAAACTACTCCAGGTGGCCGGGCTTTGAAGTTTTATTCAACGGTCCGGTTGGAAGTCCGTCGGTCAACTCAGATTAAAGATGGTTCGGATGTGACTGGAAACTTGACTAAGGTTAAGGTCGTAAAAAACAAGGTTGCCCCACCATTTAAGGTTGCTGAAGTTGATATCATGTATGGAAAGGGAATTTCACAGACTGGTGAAATCCTAGACTTGGCTGTTGAACAAGATATCATCGATAAAGCTGGTGCTTGGTACGCCTATAATGGCGAACGAATTGGTCAAGGCCGTGAAAAAGCTAAGGAATATTTGGACGATCCGGAACACGCTGAGTTACGTGAAGATATTTACACGCAAGTCCGTGATGCTTATGGGATTGGTGAGAAAAAAGCCGTTGAAGCAGGACCAGACGAAACAGACGCTAAATCCAGTCAATCACAAGACGATGATGGCTTAACGGATGAGCCAATAATTTAGAAATACAGTAATAATAAATTAATATTAAAAAGCATTGTATAATGCTTTTTTTTGTTATAATGAACTTGTTTCGAGCTACCGGGTTTAATTTGTTAGAAGATAGATTAAGCCTTTTAGTTTGGAACAGATACTTGTTGCTGTAGGATAATCTTTTGCACCCAATTGGGAGAAGGAAAATCATGCAAAGATCGCATCGCGGGTCATGGATTATGGCCATCATCGTCGTTATCGTGGCGGGCGCTTTGGTATACGCATACCAAACGCGTGACAAAAACGGTAACAATGCACCCATCACTGCAGTTGGTTCAACTGCATTGCAACCCTTAGTAGAGGCTGCCGGCGAGGAGTATCAAAAGCTCCACCCCGGCATCTCGGTTACCGTTCAAGGAGGTGGAAGCGGTACAGGACTTTCGCAAATTGCTCAGGGAGCTGTTTCTTTAGGAAACTCAGATCTCTATGCTGAAGAAAAGAAAGGAATCGATACTAAGAACTTAGTCGATCACCGTGTTGCTGTCGTTGGAATCGCGCCAATCATAAACAAGGATGTTGGCGTCAAGAACTTAACGCTCGCTCAGTTGACTGATATTTTCACTGGAAAGATCACCAACTGGAAGGAAGTCGGTGGTAAGGACCAAAAAGTTGTTTTGGTTAACCGTGCTGCTGGTTCTGGAACAAGAGCTGCATTTGAAAAATGGGCGATGGGAGGCCAAAAGAGTGCTTCTGCCCAAGAACAAGATTCATCAGGAACTGTTTTGTCAATTGTGAAGAACACGCCAGGGGCGATTTCATACGTGGCCTTTGCTTATTCTTCTAAGGATGTTAGTGAACCAACTATTAACGGGGTGGCACCAACCAATGCCAACGTTGAAGATGGTAAGTACCCAATTTGGTCGTACGAACACATTTACACCCATGGTAAGGCAACTGGCGAAGTTGCTAAGTTCTTGAACTTCTTTAATTCAGACCGAGTACAAAAGTACTACGTGCCAAAGTTAGGCTATATCTCCCCTGCGAACATGAAGATTGATCGCGATGTTAAGGGAAATATTACCGTTAAGAAGGGGTAACAGCGACAATGGATCTTATTACTGAAAAAATTAAAAAGACTTCCTTGTCAACCAAGCAAGACCGGTTTGGCAAATTCATCTCTGCTTCCGCTCTGGTTTTAATCGTCGCCATCGTCGTTTTGATCTTTGGTTTCGTTTTTAGTCGGGGATTGGAAACATTCACCACTGATAAAATTTCTGCAAGTAAATTTTTCTTTGGTAAAACTTGGAACCCAAGTGTATTAAACCCTAAGAACCAACAACCATACGTCGGTGCTTTGCCACTGATCGTTGGTTCATTATCTGTAACATTCTTAGCCGCCCTAGTGGCAACACCATTTGCCATTGGTACAGCCTTATTTATGACTGAAATTGCCAAGAAGCATGGGGCTAAGATTATGCAACCAGTAATTGAATTGCTGGTTGGAATTCCATCAGTTGTCTATGGTGTAATTGGCTTGACGGTTGTTGTACCAGCTATTCGTAGCACTTTTGGTGGAACTGGACAAGGAATCTTGTCTGGAACAATTGTCCTTTGTGTTATGATTTTGCCAACCATTACCTCAATGACGGTTGACACATTACGCGGAGTGCCTCGCCACTACCGTGAATCAGCTTTAGCCATTGGTGCTACTCGCTGGCAAATGATTTATAAAGTGATTTTGCGGGCCGCAACCCCGGGTATTTTGACTGCCATTGTCTTTGGAATGGCCCGTGCCTTTGGTGAAGCCCTCGCAGTTCAAATGGTGATTGGAAACGCGGCTAAGATGCCAGGTTCCCTAACTGCACCAGCTGCAACCTTGACCTCAGTTTTGACGATGGGAATTGGAAATACGGCGATGGGAACGTTGCAAAACAACGTCTTGTGGTCACTAGCAATGATCTTACTTCTAATGTCTCTTGTCTTTAACCTGTTGATTCGTTGGATTGGCCGTAAAGGAGAACTGAAGTAATGAACGCAAAAACTGCTGACAAAGTCGCCACAGCCGTAATCTACGCGATTGCGGGTAGTGTGGTCTTGGTCCTTTCAGCGATGTTACTTTACATCTTAGCTAAGGGTCTGCCACACCTTTCATGGCATTTCTTAACTGCTCAAGCCCGGTCATTTGAAGCTGGTGGGGGAATTGGTATTCAATTATTCAATTCTTTCTACCTTTTGATCTTGGCCATGTTGATTTCATTCCCAATTGCCTTGGGAGCAGCCATCTACTTGAACGAATATGCCCGTCCTAATATTTGGACGACAATCGTTCGGACAGCAATCGAAGTGATGTCATCACTTCCATCAGTTGTTGTTGGTTTGTTTGGTTTCTTGATTTTTGTTGTGAAGTTTAAGCTTGGCTTTTCAATCCTTTCTGGTGCGATTGCCTTGACCTTCTTCAACTTGCCAATTTTGACTCGGTCAATTGAAACATCGTTGAGCCAGATTCCTAACTTACAACGTGAAGCGGGGGCGGCCCTAGGTTTGTCTCGCTTTGAAACTGTGATTCACATTATCTTGCCAGCTTCAATCCCATCAATTGTGACCGGGGTTGTTATCTCTGCTGGTCGAGTCTTTGGTGAAGCGGCCGCTTTGATTTATACAGCCGGTCAATCAGCCCCAACTTTGAACTTTGGTGATTGGAACCCATTCAATTTGGCTTCCCCATTATCACCAATGCGTCCTGCCGAAACCTTGGCGGTCCACATCTGGAAGATTAACTCTGAAGGAATCATGCCGGACTTGTCCCTTGTTTCAGCTGGGTCATCAGCGGTGTTGATTATCGTTGTATTGATCTTTAACTTTAGCGCCCGTCGTCTAGGACAACTTTTGTACAAGAAGTTGACGAAATCGTAAGAGGTTAATAATGGCAGATAAGAGTCAAGAACTAAAACCAGTATCTGAATTTATTCCCGAAAATGCGCCTAAGCGCCATATTATTGAAATGGATGAAAGTAAGCATGAAATTGCGCTTTCAACCGAAGACTTACAAGTTCGTTATGGTGACAAGTTATCACTAAGCGAAGGGGACTTACGTTTTGAACGTTACAAGATTACCTCATTGATTGGGGCCTCTGGTTCTGGTAAGTCAACGTTTTTGCGGTCATTGAACCGGATGAACGATGGCGTTGCCAACGTTTCTGGTAAGATTTGGTACCGTGGTTTAGATATCAATTCTGATGATATCGACGTTTATGAAATGCGCCGGCACATCGGAATGGTCTTCCAACGACCAAACCCGTTTGCTAAGTCAATTTATGACAACATTACCTTCCCACTAACTCGCCGCGGTAACTATTCCAAGGCAGAGTTGGACGAGATTGTGGAAACAACTTTGAAGCAAGCCGCTTTGTGGGACCAAGTCAAAGACGAATTAAACAAGTCGGCCTTGGCCTTGTCTGGTGGACAGGCTCAGCGTTTGGTGATTGCTCGCGCCTTGGCCTTGAAACCTGACATCTTGCTTTTGGATGAGCCGTCATCGGCCTTGGATCCAATTTCTTCTGCAAAATTTGAAGATACTTTGCTGGAATTGAAGAAGGATTACACCATTATCATTGTGACCCACAATATGCAGCAAGCAGCTCGAATTTCTGACTACACGGCCTTTATGCACCAAGGTAAGGTGATTGAATACGATTTGACTCGTAAGATTTTTACCCGTCCCAAGGTTGAATTGACCAACGATTATATTTCAGGTAATTTTGGATGACAAAAGAAAACGAAAAAATCTTAGAAACTCGAAACGTGAAGCTCTGGTATGGTCAAAAAGAAGCCTTGCACGGCATCAATTTGTCCTTTCCTGAAAAGGGAATTACCGCTTTGATTGGTCCTTCTGGGTCAGGTAAGTCAACTTACCTGCGGGCCATCAACCGGATGCATGATTTGGAAGACAACGTCACGGTTACTGGTTCTTTCAACTTGCTTGGTAAGGATATTTACGCACCAACTACTGATACGGTTGACTTGCGTAAGCGGGTTGGAATGGTTTTCCAACAACCAAACCCATTCCCATTTTCAATCTATGACAACGTCGCCTTTGGTTTGCGCTTGGCCGGTGTCAAAGACAAGAAGACTTTGGACCAAGCAGTCGAGGAGTCATTGAAGGCTGCCTCCGTTTGGGAAGAAGTCAAGGATGACTTGAATAAGTCAGCACTTGGTCTATCAGGTGGTCAACAGCAACGGGTTTCAATTGCTCGAGTCTTGGCTACTAAGCCAGACTTGCTGCTCTTGGATGAACCAACGTCAGCTCTGGACCCAGTTTCTTCTCACAACATTGAAGAAACCTTGCTTGAATTGCGTGACCAGTACGCCATGATTGTGGTGACCCACTCGTTGTCACAAGCATCACGAATTTCCGACCGGACGGCCTTCTTCTTGAACGGTTCGTTGGTTGAAGTTGATGATACTCGCAAGATTTTCTTGGAGCCAAGCAAAAAGGAAACTGCTGATTACATCTCTGGCCGCTTTGGCTAAACCGCAAATAAACTGAGTTTCACCCTGTAGATTGTTTTTGAAAAGCCAACCGGCTGCAATATGAAAGGAACTTGCCATGCGTCGATTATTTGATGAAGAACTAGCTGATTTGGATACGTCCTTTACTGAAATGGGCGAAGAAGTCGCCAAGACGATTAATGAGGCTGTCCAATCCTTTATTAAACACGACCGTGAAGGTGCTCATAAGATCATCGATTCAGATTACAAGATCAATGAGCGTGAAGCGGCCCTTGAAAAGAAGTCATTTGAAATGATTGCTTTGTACCAACCAGTCACAACGGATTTGCGTGAAATCGTGACGATCCTAAAGGCTGTTTCAGTTTTGGAACGGATGGGTGACCAAGCCCGTAATGTTGCCACTTCAACCATTCGTGTGAAGGGAACGAAGCACATGAAGGCTGTCGAAAAGCAGCTTGGCGAAATGGGTGAATTGGTTGCTTCAATGGTTTCAGAAGTCATGGGTTATTACGTGAAAAACGATGCCCTTGGTGCTGAAAACATTGCTACCAAGAACCACCAGTTGTCAAACGCCGCTGCTCAAATCCGGACGGATTCAGTTAACGGTATGAAAGAGGATTCCGAATTGGTTGACTCTGCCGCTGATTACTTGGTTATCGCCGGATACATTAAGCGAATTGGTGATTACACGACTGATATCGCCGAATGGATTGTTTACAAGCGGACTGGTAAGATTATTGAATTGAACCCAGGCTACAACTACTTTATTTAAAGCAAAAGGGACCTTCGGGTCCTTTTTTGTTTGCCTTATATTTTGGTATAATGAAGGTGTATCACAATGATTTAAAGGAGAGTCTATGCGACTAATTATTCAAGCGGCTTTGAACATGGCAGTTTTTTTGGCCTGTGCTTTGCTGTTTCCAAATGGCTTCATCTTAGCTAATATGACGGTTGCTGCGGTGGCTGCAATTGTGCTGGCGGTATTAAACCGGTTGTTAAAGCCAGTGATTATTTTGCTATCTCTCCCGCTAGTCGTGTTAACCCTCGGGCTCTTTACCCTGGTCATTAATACCGCTATGTTGGAATTGACGGCACACTTAGTGCCCGGTTTTGCCTTTGCGTCCTTTATCTGGGCGATGGTGGTTGCAGTTATCCTAACAGTGGCCAACATGGTGTTTATGGGCCAAGCTCGGATTTCCATTCGGAGGTAATCAAATGGGACAAAAATCAGTTACTGTAAAAGATTTGATTGATAACACGCGGTTGACAATTGTCGCCGGTTCGGATTACTTAGACCGTGAAATTACCACGGCTGATATTTCGCGGCCTGGTTTGGAAATGACCGGGTATTTTACTTACTACGCCCCTGAACGAGTCCAGTTGCTAGGTATTACGGAAACGTCTTTCTCAGACCGGATGGGTCATGATGAATTGCTAATGGTCTACCGCAAGATGGCTTCTAAGCAAACACCGGCTTTTGTGGTTTCAACGAATTTGCCAATTGCAGACGAATTAAAGACGGCCGCGGAAGAAGCTCAGATTCCGATTTTGACAACCCGGCTAACTTCGTCACAAATCTTGTCAAACATGACTTATTACCTGGGTGGCGAATTAGCCCCTCGGCAGTCCGTTCACGGGGTCTTGATTGATGTCCACGGACTGGGTGTTTTGATTACCGGTGATGCCGGAATTGGAAAGACTGAATCAGCTTTGGAATTAATCCAACAGGGTAAGGCTCGGTTGGTGGCCGATGACCGGGTGGATATTCACCAAGAAGATGAGCAGCGCTTAATCGGTCAACCATCAGAAGTTTTGCGGAACTTGATGGAAGTCCGTGGGGTTGGAATTATCGATGTCCAGCAGGTCTATGGAGCAGTTTCAGTCCGGTCGCACGCCTCAATTATGCTAAACATCCATTTGTCTAACGGTAAGATTGGCGAAGAAAACTTTGACCGCCTTGGTAATGAGAACGAAACCCTTGATATTTTAGGAGTTAAGGTCCAAAAGATGGTCGTCCCAGTTACTCCTGGACGAAACACGGCTTCCGTGATTGATGCGGCCGCTGTCAAATTCAGGACGAAAAACATGGGATTTGACGCTTTGGAAACCTTGCAAAAGCGGATGGACGCAGCGATGGTTGCCAATGAACAAGAAGATGAAGAGGAAAAAAAGAATGACTAAAGTTGCCGTTCTTGGTGCTGGTTCATGGGGAACAGCCCTAGCCAACACAATTGCCAGCAATGGCGTTTCGATGAAGTTATGGTCACACCGCCAAGATCAGGTGGATGAGATTAACCAAGACCATCAGAACCAAAAGTACTTGCCAAATGCCAAGTTATCAAATAGCTTAGTTGCTACGGCAGATATGAAAGAAGCTGTTACTGGGACTGACTTGGTCTTAGTAGTGGTACCAACCAAGGCTATCCGGTCGGTTGGTGAACAATTAGCCAATGTGTTAAAAGACTTAGACCAGCAGGTTATCTTAGCCCATGCTACGAAGGGCTTGGAGCAGGGGACGCACTTACGAATCTCTGAGATGCTAAAAGAAGTGGTACCGGCTGATTATTATACCGGTTTAGCCGTTGTTTCTGGCCCCTCTCATGCTGAAGACGTGATTAAAGGGGACCTAACGGCTGTCTCGATTGGTGGGACGGATACCCATTCTGCTGAGCTTTTGCAAGAAGCCTTGGCTAGCGACTCTTTTCGGCCATACACTAACCAGGACTTGCTTGGTTCTGAATTAGGCGGAGCCTTGAAGAACATTATCGCCCTTGGTTCTGGTATGCTAGTTGGCCTTGGTCACGGTGTGAATGCCCAAGCGGCCTTGTTGACCCGTGGCTTAGTTGAAATGCGTCAGGTTGGTCAAAAGATGGGGGCTAAGCCTGAAACGTTCTTAGGACTAGCCGGGATTGGCGACCTGATTGTGACGGGCATGTCGGCTAATTCCCGCAATTACCGAGCAGGCTTTGCCTTGGGACAAGGAAAGACCCTCGACCAAGTAAAAGCTGAAATGGGGATGGTGATTGAAGGGGTTAATACGGTTAAGGCGGTTTATGAGTACAGCCAGGCTAATGATTTAGACCTACCAATCACGACGGCCTTGTACCAAGTCTTGTATGAAGGAAAAGATATTCCAAGCGAAATCAAAAAGTTGATGAACCGCCCATTAAAGGCTGAAGATTAAAGAATTTTTTGGTATAATAAATTTAGAATATTCGGTTGTTGTCATTTTTGGCCTAGAACCGTTATGAAAGTAGGAAAACATGAAACCTGTACGGAAAGCTATTATCCCAGCCGCTGGTTTGGGAACCCGTTTTTTGCCAGCCACAAAGGCCTTGGCAAAGGAAATGTTACCAATCGTTGATACACCAACGATTGAATATATCGTTCGTGAAGCCATCGCTTCAGGAATTGAAGATATCGTTGTTGTTGACGGAAAGTCAAAGCGGTCAATTGAAGACCACTTTGATTCAAATCCTGAATTGGAAAACAACCTCCGTGAAAAGAACAAGTTGGAATTGTTGAACTTGGTAGAAGAAACTACTGACATCAACATGTACTTTATCCGCCAATCACACCCTAAGGGCTTGGGGGATGCCATCTTGACTGCTAAGGACTTTATCGGCGACGAACCATTCGTGGTTTTGCTTGGCGATGACTTGATGCAAGATGAAGTGCCTTTGACAAAGCAATTGATTGACCGTTACCACCAAACTGGTGAATCAACTTTGGCCGTTTTGGAAGTTCCTCATGACCAAGTTTCAGAATATGGTGTGATCGACCCAGCCGCTAAGGTCAAGGAAGATGGTTTGTACCGGGTTAAGTCATTTGTGGAAAAGCCACAACCTGAAGATGCCCCATCTGACTTGGCGATTATTGGCCGCTACTTGTTGACCCCTGAAATTTTCGAAGAACTCGAAAAGACTGAACCAGGTAAGGGGGGCGAAATCCAATTGACGGATGCCATTGACTCATTGAATAACCGTCAACACGTATACGCTCACGAATTCAAGGGTGACCGTTACGATATCGGTTCTAAGATTGGTTTCTTGGAAACCAACATCGAATTTGGTTTGAAGCACCCACAAACAAAGGACCAATTGCGGGCCTACATTAAGGAATTAGCTGCAAAGCTTTAATTCAAAGAAAAAGAGGTTGGTATACCTCTTTTTTGTTAGACAGAATTTCCTTTTTGCGTTAAACTAGACAGATAGAAAAACGGGAGGAATATTCATGGCGGATGTAAAACAATATGATGTGATTATTGTTGGTGCTGGCCCAGCGGGAATGACCGCGGCCACTTATGCATCACGGGCCGAATTAAAGGCTGTTATGCTTGACCAAGGGATTTACGGTGGTCAAATGAACAACACGGCTGAAGTTGAAAACTACCCTGGCTATAACAGTATCATGGGTGGTGATTTGGCCGAAAAGATGTATGCTTCCTCGACGCAATTTGGAGCCGAATACACCTTTGGGTCGATTTCTTCTGTTGAAGTTTTGGATAATAACCAAAAATTGGTCCACACTGATGGCGGTGACTACCAAGCACCAGCTTTGATTATTGCGACTGGTTCTGAGCACATTCACCTTGGCGTGGATGGAGAAGAAAACTACCAGGGCAAGGGTGTTTCTTACTGTGCTGTCTGCGACGCCGCCTTTTTCAAGGGTGACCCCGTTGCCGTTGTTGGCGGTGGTGACTCTGCTGTTGAAGAAGGGCTCTACCTGGCCGATGTAGTCAAAGATGTAACGGTTTACGTCCGGGGCGACAAGTTGAAGGCGCAACCAATCTTGCAACAGCGAGCATTCAAGAAGGATAACATCACCTTCGTTTATAATACCGAAGTGACCACTATCCAAGGTGACGGTCAAAAGGTTGAAAAGTTGACTTTGCACAACAACCAAACTGGTGAAGATTCAGAAGTTGAAAAAGCTGGAATCTTTATCTATGTTGGTTTGCGCCCTAACACTGAAGCCTTTACGAACTTGGATATCTTAGATGACCACGGTTGGATTAAGACTGACGAAGAAATGGCAACGGCTATTCCTGGTGTCTTTGCGGCCGGTGATGTTCGTTCTAAGGACCTCCGTCAGATTACCACTGCCGTCGGTGATGGTGGTTTGGCAGGTCAAAAGGCGTATGAATACGTAGCAACTTTGAAAGCATAATAATTGATTAAATGAAGTCGAAAAAGGCACCGATTACGGTGCTTTTTTTGGAAAGAAAGGTATGAAAATGGCGATTTTACTTGTAGGGCTATCATTTTAAAATTGGAATGGTAGTTTCAAAAAACTCCATTCAATTAAACGTAATGAAGAAATGGAGTTAATGATGAACATAGAAAAAATCCGTAATTTTGCGATTATTTCGCATATTGATCATGGGAAATCGACTTTATCTGACAGGCTAATGGAGATGACTGACACCATTAGTGATTTGGAGGCGAGACCTCAGCTTTTAGACTCAATGGCGGTCGAACAACAGCATGGAGTAACTGTCAAATCACGGGCTGTTCAAAATTTTTACCAAGGTAAGAATGGTGAAACCTATCAATTAAACTTGATCGACACGCCGGGACACGTTGACTTTAATTATGAGGTTAGCAAGAGTTTATCCGCTACTGATGGAGTCATCTTACTCGTTGACGTGACCCAGGGTGTCCAAGCTCAAACGGTGGCCAATTGGAAGTTAGCTAAGCAGCTGAATCTAACCATTTTACCTGTGTTGAATAAGGTTGACTCACCCAACGCTGATGAAGAAACTGCCTTGGAACAGATTTTTGACTTAGACCCCGACTTGGCAGAAGGTCCGATTTGTCGAATTTCTGCTAAAACTGGATACGGTGTTGCTGACTTGTTAGAGAAAATTGTCAGTTACTTGCCGGCCCCAGGTCAAAGTAGTTCAAGTCAAATACAAGCACTGATTTATGATTCAGAATACGACCCATACTTAGGTATTATTGCACTAATCAGAGTATTTTCCGGTCAAATTAAGACAGGGGACCAACTCTATCTGCTCGGAATGAACCAATCATTTACCGCAAAAGAAGTTGGTGTGTACCAACCTGACCGGTCGCCTCGTCAGCAAGTTGCGACTGGTGAAGTTGGCTACCTGGTTACTGGTATTAAGGATCCTCACCAGGTCCAAGTTGGTGATACAGTTACTAGCAATGGTTTGAAAAAGGCGGTACCGGTGGAAGGGTTTGAAATTCGCCAACCAGTCGTCTATGCTGGTGTGTTCCCTAAGGGAGAATATTTACCGTTGAAGGAAGCGTTACAACGGTTAGCCCTCAACGATAGTTCCTTGCAGATTGCAGAAGAAAGTTCTGATGCCTTGGGTCAGGGCTTTCGGATTGGCTTTTTGGGGATGTTCCACCTGCAAATTATCAAAGAACGGTTAGAAAGTGAATTTGGCATCGAAGTCATCATTACCGCGCCTAATACCACTTACCGGGTCTTACTTGATAAAAAGCAAGAATGGCTTAAGGTAACTAATCCGGCCGAATTTCCTAGTTTTGAACAAATTAGCCAAATTGCAGAGCCAATTGCTTTGGCGACAATCGTCACACCAGCTGACTTTGTTAATGACGTCATGACGTTAGCAAACGATTACCGTGGCATCTTTCAAATTATGGATAACCAGGGCCGTGATGTTCGGTTGACATATCGGTTACCGGTTGCTGAAACGGCTTACCATTTTTTTGACCAATTGAAGTCAATCTCGCACGGTTATGCCTCAATTACAACCACGGATGATGGTTTTGAGAATGCGGACCTGGTGAAGGTTGATATTTTGGTTAATTATAGTCCAGTCAAAGAGCTGGCCTTTATTTGCCATCGTTCAAAGGTAGCTGAGTTAACTCAGCAGATTGTGCACCAGTTAAAGGTGACGATTCCAAGGCAATTATATCCAATGCCAGTTCAGGCAGTGGTTGAGGGACATGCTTTAGCCAGAGTTGATGTGCCACCGTTGCGAAAAAATGCAGCAGTTAGTGGTGATAAGAAAAGTGTCTCAAAAAAACAAGCACTCCTAAGGCGGCAGTCTGTTAATAAACGGCAGTCTGCCCAGCTGGGCATTGAACTGCCACAGGAAGTATTTAATGCGTTATTAGCTGTGAGATAAAGAAAGGCACCTGACAGAGCCTGTCAGGTGCCTTTTTGATTTGGCATGAAAGAATAATCAATAAGTGCTTTAAGTGGTCAAAATAGCTTAATAGCCAATAAAAAGCACCGAACTCGCTGAGCACGGTGCTTTCATTGTTTAGATTTATTATCCCTTGACGATTTCGCAGAATTCAAGCGTTACACCATCAGGAGTACGGACGTTAAAGAACTTAATGCCGTGTTCCCAGAAAGGTAGGTGTTGGACTTCTTCATCCATCACATCCAAGCCGGCCTTCTTAGCTTCAACAAAGGCTGCATCAGCATCAGAAGTGTTCATTGAGATGTGGTTGATTGAACCAGGCTTACCAGTGCCTTCATCAGATTCCCAAGTTTCAATAACAAGGTGTCCGTATTTGAAGAACTTAACTGGAGCGACTGGGAAGTCACCCGTCTTTTCAAAACCAAGACTAGTCCAGAACTTTTCAGCTCGGTCTAAATCAGTCGTTGGAACCCCAACGTGTTGGATATCATCAAAGTAATCAGTAAAGGCCATGATTAAACCTATCCTTTCATATTAAAGAGTAACTGTTAGTCAGTTACAATTCCTTGGTGCTTAAGCTTCTTGAAGATGCGAGTGTCGGCCCAGCCGGTAATGCCACCCTGGAAGAGGAAGGCAAAAATGGTTCCAATACCGTAGTTGGTAAAGTTAGGCACGGCAATCAAGGCGATTAATCCGATAATGGTAGGTGGGATGTAAGAAACCCACATGGCAATACCGGCATTACCCTTAAAGTACTTAAAGCGGAGGATTTGCATCAAGTCATCAGCAGGGTGCAAAACAATGTTGGTGCGTTGGTAGATTGAAATAGCTGTCGCAATCAGGGCAACTCCTAAGAAGTTTAAGAAGATGTACAAAGCCACCATCCAAAAGCCCTTTGCTTCTGGCATAATTTCGTTAAACCAGCTTGAAAATGCGCCAATTAACATGGAGAAAGGGACCATAAAGGCTAGGTTCCCAAAGAAACGAACCAGGTCGACCTTGCGATCCAAGATCATGTTAATTAAAGCGATGATCACCCCAACGACGAAGAAGACGATGGACAAACCGAAGGATGTGTTTCCCATAAAGGAAATGTTCCAGCCGTTTTCAGCAGCCGTCCAGTAGGCAGAACCAAGGAATGCTGGGTGAATCTTTTGACTCGTAGCAATCGTTAGTACGTTACCCATGGAGTTAATGACCAGTGAAAAGGCGAAGTAGGAAAGGGAAGCACCCCAACCTAGTGTACGTTTACTTTTCTGCATGATCTTTAGGCCTCTTCACCGCCGATTTTAACAACGGCCTTCGAAACAACACCCAAGCGTCCGTTAACAAAGTCATCAACTTGGTTGTAGTCCAATTCGTGTGACATCAATGGCTTAACGTTCAACTTACCAGATGAAAGCAATGCCAATGAATCTTCAAATGCGTTAGGGTTAATGAATGAACCTTGGATAGTCAATTCCTTTTGGAAGACTTCGTAAGTGTTCATTTCGAACTTAGCGTCAGGTCCACCAACACCAAACATCAAAACTTGACCACCACGGGCAGCAGATTCGATAGCAGTTTCTTGTGTTTGTGGCATACCAACGGCTTCGATAACAACGTCGTATTCACCTGCAGGGACCTTGTCGCCATTCTTAGTGTTGAAAGTGTTTTGAACGTTGAACAAGTCCTTGTTCATTTGCAACTTTTCGTCAACGATACCAGCCAAGTCAACTTGGTGGATACCGTAGGCTTGCAAGATTTGAACGAACAATTCACCCATGAATCCGTCCCCGATAACCAAAGCCTTTTGGTATGGAGATGGCTTCAACAACTTCATACCGTGGATGGCACATGAAATTGGTTCAACAATAGCAGCTGACTTCAAGTCAACGTTATCAGGAACTGGGTAAACAACTGAGGCAGGAGCTGAGAAATATTCTTCAAAACCACCGTCACGAGTAACACCAACGGCTGACAAGTTTTCACACAATTCTGGGCGACCAGTGTGGCAGAACTTGCATTGTCCACAGTAGATGTTAGGGTCAACAGAAACACGGTCACCAACCTTAACGTTCGTTACGGCTGAACCAACTTCAGCGATAACACCTGAGTTTTCGTGTCCCAAAACGATTGGTGGAACAGCATCGGCTGAACCAGGTTCTCCGGCGTACAATGCGTGGTCAGTTCCACAGATACCAGCGTAAGCAGTGTGAACCAAAACTTCGTCTGGCTTCAATTCAGGCTTCTTGATATCCTTCAATTCCAACTTCTTCTTATCAGTTAATACTAAGGCTTCCATAGTCTGTATTCCTCCAAATGGATATTTCTTGTAACAACTTACACATACATATTATTCTTTTCACAAACTATTGTCAACCCAAATCGGAAATTTTTTTGAATCTTTGATAAAAGTAACTTTCGTAAAGAAATCGATATAAAAAATAGTGAGCAAAGTCTTGATTTTTTAGTTGAAAAAGGGAAGAAAGGTTGGAGTGATTCAAACCATTATTTGAAAAAGAGATTGATTTTTAACGATTTTTACCAAATCGGCAGACTTAAAGCCCTATTTACGGTATGATTGAGGTAGAAATTTTATTCGCCCTTAATCTTTCTTACCTATAGTGGGTTAAGGCGATAGGGTTTTGGATCTTAATCTTTCAGAAAAGAAACGAACTCTTGGCCAAAAGAGGAGTTTACGACCGATATGATTCAATCGTTTGGAGTGGTATCAACTTGGTTTATGCACATTAGTGCAACCAATGCCAACTTTTCAGTAACTGAACTATCCATTTTATTTTTGCTGATTTTAATTGAAACTGGTGGGATTGTGACCGGCTTTATTCCAGCAGACGCCTTGGTAATGACGATGGGTGGCCTGGCTGGCCGCCACCATTCTTTACCTGAGTTTGCTATTTTAGTGGTGCTCTTTGGACTTGCTTCCTTATTAGGAGACTCGATTAATTACTGGTTTGGCGCCTGGGTCTTAAAGCAGGTTAATAAAATCCCCTGGATTGCTAGGCATGTTAATGGTGATTTCGCTGACCGGATTGCTAAGAACTTCAACCCGAAACGGTGGTTGCTCTTTATTGTGATTGGTCGCTTTGTCCCGTTTGTTCGAACGATTGTGCCATTGTCAGCCCACCGGCTACACCTGCGCTTCCACTCGTATGTGAAGATGTCGGCCATTGCTTCTGCTTTGTGGGCCGCCACAACGGTTACCATTGGCTATTACTTTGGTCACTTACGGCTACCCGCTTCAGTGACCATCTCAGTAATTGTAGTGGGCGTCTTAGCGGTGGTCTTGGCCTTAAGAAGTCCACGCTTTCGCGAAATGATTTATAATTTGATTACAAAACCTAGTCAAGAAATAGAAAAGGAACTTGAAAATGACTTATCAAAGTAACTTGATCCGTTGGCAAAACGCCAACTTGCCCGCTGACTTACAGGCGGAGTTGCAAGAAATGTCAAAGGCGGACCAAGAAGACGCCTTTTACCAAAACTTACCATTTGGTACTGCCGGTATGCGCGGTAAGATGGGGGTTGGAACCAACCGGATTAACGTGGTTGTTGTCGCAACGGCAACGGAAGCCTTGGCCAACTATATTGATGCCCAGGGTGAAGCAGCCAAAAAGGCTGGAGTGGTGATTGCCTTTGATTCTCGCCACCATTCAGAAGAATTTGCCAAGGAAGCTAGTCAAGTTTTGTCAGCTCATGGCATCCGGGTTTACCGCTTTTCATCATTGCGACCAACGCCAGAATTATCATTTTCAGTCCGGCACTTAAAGGCCTTTGCTGGAATCATGATTACCGCTTCTCACAACCCCAAGCCAGATAACGGTTACAAGGTCTATGGTAGCGACGGTGGTCAAATGGTCCCAGAAGCAGTTCAAGCGATTATCGATGGCATGGCTGCTGTTGAAGACGAATTTAATATTGAAAAAGATGCCAGTGAAGCAAACGTCAAGGTTGTCGATGATGACTTGGACAACGCTTACTTGGCCGAAGTCAAGAAAATTTCAGTTGACCACGACTTGATTAAGCAAGAAGGGGCGGACTTGAAGTTTGTTTACACGCCTTTGCACGGTACTGGTCAATATATTGGTGAAAAGGCCTTGCAGCAAGCTGGCTTTACAAACTACACGATTGTTAAGGAACAAGCCATTCTAGATGGTGATTTCCCAACGGTGAAAAAACCTAACCCTGAAGATCCAGAAGCATTGTCTTTGGCGATTGAATACGGTCAAAAAGAAGAAGCCGACCTGGTGGTTGCTACTGACCCCGATGCCGATCGGATGGGCGCAGCCGTCCGTTTGAATGATGGCTCTTACCAAGTTTTGACCGGAAACCAGATTGCTGGTTTGATGGTCAACTACTTGTTAGCCGCTCAAAAGAAGAACGGAACCCTGCCTGATAATGGTGCCATTGTGACCTCAATTGTTTCATCACGGTTTGCTAGTGAAATTGCTAAGAGCTATGGCGTTTCAACCTTCGATGTCTTGACTGGGTTCAAGTACATTGCAGCGATGATTGACCGCTTTGAAGAAAAGAAAGACTACCAATACCTCTTTGGTTTTGAAGAATCATTTGGTTACTTGATTAAGCCTTTCTCCCACGATAAGGATGCCATCCAGGCCTTGGTTCTCTTTGCCGAAATGGCTGCTTACTATAAGGAACAGGGCTTGAGCTTTGCCGATGGTTTGGATGCCTTGTACCAAGAACACGGTTACTTCAAGGAAAAGACGGTTGCCTTTGACTTCCCAGGTGTTGATGGACATGACAAGATGGCTGCTTTAATGGCTAAGTTCCGTGGCCAAAAGCTAGAAGAAGTTGGTGACCAATTGGTTTTGATTACCCAAGACTTTGCTAGTCAAAGCCAATTTGACCGGGCCGGGGCGAAGAAGACTTTGCCACAACCAAAGGCCAACGTCTTGAAGTACTGGTTGGCCGACGGGTCATGGATTGCCCTCCGTCCGTCTGGTACGGAACCAAAGTTGAAGCTTTATATGGGCGTGGTTGCTGATTCTGATGAAGAGGCAACTGCCAAGTTGGCGATGGTCGAAAAGGTCATGTCAGCGAAGATGGAAGCTTAGAAATACTGATTAAAAGCTGAACTCGGTCGAGTTCAGTTTTTTTGTGATTATTTTTCTTATAAGAAAAGTTTATTAAAGTGGCTAATTCATCAGATATTATATTTTTATTCACAAAGGAGAAAATATAATGTTCAATGGAGTAAAAAAGTCACATGATTAGTATTAAAGATGCATACAAGATCTACCAAAATGGGGAACAAAAAACATATGCTTTAAATGGTTTGAACGCTGAAATCAAGGCTGGGGAAATTACAGTAGTACTCGGTTCATCTGGTTCTGGAAAAAGTACTTTTTTGAATATGGTTGGTGGGATGAATCGCCTTTCAGAAGGTAAAATCACTATTAACGGTGAAAATGTGACGGAATTTTCTGATAAGGAATTGACAGAATTTAGAAGGAAAAATATTGGTTTTGTTTTTCAATTTTATAATCTGATTCCAACTTTAACTGTTCGTGAAAATGTAGCGATTAGTGCTCAATTGACGGGGCACTTAGAGCAAGTTGATTCGGCATTAAAGGAAGTTGGACTTGAAAAACAGGCCAATAAGTTTCCAGGACAATTATCTGGTGGACAAATGCAACGTGTTTCAATTGCTCGTGCGCTGGCAAAACAGCCAAGTGTTTTGTTGGCGGATGAACCTACTGGTGCATTGGACTCTAAGACTGGCCAAATGGTGATCGAAACCTTTATAAAGGTGGCTAAAAATAATCCAAGTCGAGCAGTGATTATTGTTACGCATAATGCAGCGATTGCTCAAATTGCTAACCAGGTGCTTCATTTGAATGATGGACGAATTACAAAATCACAGCGACAAAATCCCAAAGACGTGAGCGAGGTAGAATACTAATGATTTTTGCTCGTAAATTATACCGTGATTTTTGGAATAATAAGCAAACTTTCCTGTCTGTCATGTTAATGTCCTTTTTAAGTATGCTTTTATTTATGGGATTCGAAGGGGCATATCGTGGGATGGACAAGTCTTTAAATGCCTTTACACAAAAGCAAAAGTTATCGGATGCTTGGTTAACTGTTCAAAAACCATCAGATTCTCAAATTGAAAAATTAAAAAAGATTTCGGGTGTTCGAAGGGTCACAACGACTCAACAGTTAACAACTACTACAGCTGGTAAAACATTAGTCCTTAGTAACCAATCTACTTCTCTGTCAAAGATAAAGGTTATAACGGGCAAAAAAATCACTATTAGCGAGAATGGAATTTGGTTGTATCGAGATTACGCAAACGAAAACCATTTGAAAGTAAATGATAGTGTCCGCCTTAAAATCAATAACACTTATCATCGTTTTATTATTCAAGGACTTATTTTATCCCCTGATGATTTATATGCGAATGTTTTAAATGATTATCCAGCACCAAACGCTAAGAAATTGGGCTATGGTGTGGTAACAAATGATAAATACTTTGCTTCTGCACCCACTGTTATTCGGGTAAAAGGAAACAGCAAGCAGGTGATTAAGCAGGCTCAATCGATTTTTGGTAGTCAATTAATGCAAGTTAACGATCGGACGAATAAGGCGAGTGTTTCAACTGCATTTTCGCGTGTCACTGAGATTAAAAATCTTGCCCTATTATTTACCACCGTGTTTGTTTGTCTAGCAGCGCTGTCAGTATTTACGGCTGTTCAACGAGTTATTAAGTTACAGAATATTGATTTGACGACATTGAAGTCATTAGGTTATTCAGGTGCATTTTTAGAAAAGTATTATTTGTTATTGGCTGTTTTTCCCATTGCCATTGGTGGATTATTAGGCAGTGCTTTTGCACCTATTGTATCGATTTTTGTACAAGATACGCAGAAACAAATCGTTTCTCTTCCAGCTTGGCACCTGTCTTATTCGTGGGATAGTTTGGGAATGTTAGTGTTTATGATGGCGTTGGGTGTTATTTCAGCACTTTTGGCAAGCCAAAAAGCGGTTGCGGGGTTACCTGCAGTTGTTAAACAATCAACTACTAGGACAACTAGTAGAGTTCGTGTTAAGAGAAATTTCTTGGGGATTTGGCAGTTACGAGAAAATTCTAAAAATTGGATTCGTCCACTTTTGAGTATATTGGGTGTAGCGGCAACCCTAATGCTATTAGCGGCTGGGTTTGGTGCACAAGATACGATGCAAAAGCAACTCAATGACTCGTTTGATAAGCTGTACCAGTATGATAATAAGCAAAGTGCTAATACCATTGTTGAGAGTCAACAATTGAAACAATCAAAGGTTTCAAAGCAAGTTTACACGACTAGTATGGTAAAGATTCAAGGTCAGTATTATCCTTTGTATGTTCTTGGACATGGTAACTTGATTAATACCTCTCTTTTGAATTTAAAAAAGAATCAAATTAATGTCGCCGGAAATGTTCCGAAGTCCGGTAAGATTCAATTGATTGGTTCAAACAAAAATTATAAAATGTCGGTTTCGAAGATTAATACTACTAATGTGCCACAGGGTGTTTATATTCAGCAGGCGACGTATCAAAAGTTAGTTAATAATCCAACTATTTCTTACGTCTTTGGTCATGACTACCCAAAGGTAACTAATAATATTAGTCGTAAACAGCAAAAGGCAACCGGACAAAACGTTATTAATGGTCTAAACCTTGTCTTTTATATGATTCAGGCTTTTGCGATTTTGCTGGGATTAGTCGTTTTGTATAATATTGCTGTAATGAGCTTTTCAGAACGCTCGAGAGACTATGCCACGATGAATGTTTTGGGACTTCATATTTCAGAAATTCAAAAACGTGTATTTTATGAAAATATTTTACTAACAACAACTGGAATTATTGTGGGTTGGCCATTAAGTCAATGGTTCTTAGCTCGCTATATTGAAACATTTAATGATAAAATAAATTATTATATTCCGTATCTAAGCCCAACCCATATTATTGTAATGATTGGCTTAGTATATGGGGTGGCAATTGCAACGACTTTATTGGTAGGTCGTTCTGTTGCAAAACTCGATAAGGTACAGGCTATTAAAGGAGTAGAGTAGTGTCGATTAGTATCTTCCAAGAAGTCCAACACCTCGGTTCTTTAATCCGCAGTCTCCGAGAGGCACGGGGGATGTCTGCCAATGAGTTGGCAGAGGCGACCGACTTATCCGGGTCTGTGATTTCAAAATTTGAACGGGGCCAGACTGATATTCAATTGAGTACCGCCGTGCAAATGATGAGTGCGATGGGCTTAACCATCGACGACCTTTGTAAGGAAGGAGTCTTTGCCGGTTTTGAATCGATTGAATGGGCGGAAAAGGCTTACCGCTTTCAAGATGACTCAGAGGTGCTGGGCCGGATTTTACAAGAAATGGATCAAAAGGACCACTTGCTCCGGCATGAAAAGGTCTTTCGCAAAGTTTTACTGTTAAAGTGCGGTGAATTGGCGAAGTGCCCGGATAGCTTGGTTGATTACTTTGAGGACTTAGAGGTTGTTTTGACCTTTGATGCCTACTTACTTTTGTTAGCTCAGCCCTACCTGCCAACTTGGTTAACGAAGCACTTGCAAAAGAAGTTGACCCAAGCAAGTGGCCAGCGACCACCGGTGGTCGAAAAAGCTTGGCGGGCTTTCCAGGACTGATTTGCCAAAGAAGAAATAGCGCTTTTTAGAAGCCTTAATTGCCCCTAGACAAGGCCCCAGTCTTCTTGGTATAATCATCTATGGCTATCAAGCCGTATTAACGGTAATCCGCTGTGCGTTTAGTCCAAGGACGAGTGTAAGATTAGCGATTAGGAGAATGACGATGCGTCAAAACAGTATTTTAGAAAAAGTTACTTCAATCCAATTGCGGTCAGATGTTCCTGAATTCCGCGCTGGTGACTCAGTTCGTGTCCACGCACGAATTGTTGAAGGTTCACGCGAACGTGTGCAGCTCTTTGAAGGAGTTGTTATCAAGCGTAAGGGTGCTGGTATCCAAGCAACTTACACTGTTCGTAAGATCTCTTCTGGTGTAGGTGTGGAACGTACTTTCCCACTTCACTCACCACGGGTTGACAAGATCGAAGTTACCCGCCTTGGTCGGGTACGTCGGGCAAAGCTTTACTACTTGCGTTCATTGCAAGGAAAGGCTGCTCGTATCAAGGAACGTCGCAACGACATCTAACCTTGATAAAAAGCTTCCACACTGATATGAACCCCGAAATTTGGACAACCAAATTTCGAGGTTTTTATTATGTCCAAATTATCAAAAGAAGACAAAG
>NZ_JCAOER010000013.1:0-18871 GCF_059579415.1 Fructobacillus sp. ChS1-6f1-1-27
AAGTTAAGCTCTAGAGCGCCGAAAGTAGTTGCCGGAACGCTGGCTGCGAGGATAGGACGACGCGATGCCTGTACATATGAAGATAAGAGAGAGTTTTCTGGAGAGGTGTCCGAGTCAGGCTTAAGGAGCACGGTTGGAAACCGTGTAAGCGGTGAAAACTGCTTCGAGGGTTCGAATCCCTTTCTCTCCATTTTGGACGATTAGCTCAGCTGGGAGAGCACCTGCCTTACAAGCAGGGGGTCACAGGTTCGATCCCTGTATCGTCCATATGCCCTCTTTTTTATTTTCAAAGCATGAGTTCAGTGCCTTCGTGGGGTGCAAGTCCCCATCATGTTGTTTCAGCTTTGGCTGATATTTATAACTTAGGGATATAGTTTAATGGTAGAATAGCGGTCTCCAAAACCGTTGATGGGGGTTCGATTCCCTCTATCCCTGCCATGGCGGTAGTGGTGAAGTGGTTAACACACTGGTTTGTGGATCCAGCATGCGAGGGTTCGATCCCCTTCTACCGCCCTAATAAAGTGTTAAACTTTATTTTGCCCTTGTGGCGGAATTGGCAGACGCGCTGGACTCAAAATCCAGTGGTGGCAACACCGTGTGGGTTCGACTCCCACCGAGGGCACTTCATGAAACCTAGACAGATTTGTCTAGGTTTTTTTGTATGAAGAAAGGCTTCCTTTGCCTTGATTCTTAGCCCCTTTTTAGGTATTCTTAATATTAGTTAGCTAGGTCAAAATTGACCTTGTTTGGAGGAAGATTTTGAACCAAGAAGACTTCATTAAAAGCCTGATTGACGCTGGCTTAGACCTTGATCAAAAACAGTTAGACCAATTTGATCAATACTACCAAATGTTGGTAAAAACCAACCAAGAATTCAACTTGACGGCGATTACCGACCACGATGAAGTGTATTTGAAGCATTTTTTTGATTCACTCACGTTGGTATTAAAGTATCCTGAATTAAAAAATGGCCAACCGACTTTGATTGATATTGGTTCTGGTGCTGGGTTCCCAGCCTTGCCACTAAAGATTGCTTTACCTAATTTACAGGTAACTTTGGTTGATTCACTTAATAAGCGGGTGAACTTCTTGAAGACAGCGGTGAAAGAATTAGGCTTGACTGGCGTGACGGTTTTGCATGGTCGGGCAGAAGACTTAGGCCAAGACCAATCAATGCGGGAATCTTTCGACTACGCTACGGCGCGGGCTGTTGCTCGTACTGCTGTATTGGCTGAGTATACCCTCCCATTTGTTAAAATTGGTGGGAAGTTATTAGCGATGAAGGGGTCTGCTGGCGAAGATGAACTTGCCGCGGGTCAAAAGGCGTTGACGACGCTTGGTGGCCAATTGGAAGATAGTTTTTCATTTGCCTTAACCAATGGCGACCCAAGAATTATTCAAATTATCAATAAGGTGCAAAAAACACCAAAGAAGTACCCTCGTCAAGCGGGTACACCAAGTAAGAAACCTTTATAACGGGAAAAGGAGCCAGCAGATGGCAAAGACAATTGCTTTAGCCAACCAAAAGGGTGGGGTTGGTAAAACAACAACAAGTATTAACCTTGGGGCCGCACTGGCAAAGGCTGGCAAGAAGGTCTTGCTGGTTGATGCCGATCCTCAGGGAAATGCGACTTCAGGTGTTGGAGTTGATAAGTCGGAATTGAAGCAAGACGTTTACGATGTGTTGATTGAAGAAGCACCAGTGAAAGACGTGATTGTTCAAGCAGACGGCTTGGATATTTTGCCAACCACTATTCAATTATCAGAAAGTGAAATTCAATTAGTTGGTGTTGAAGGCCGGGAGTACCGGTTGAAGCATGCTCTGGACCAATTGGATGAAGAATACGACTATATCTTAATCGATAATCCACCTTCTCTTGGGTTACTGACGATTAACTCATTTACGGCTGCTGATGCGGTCTTGATTCCGGTTCAAACTGAATTTTATGCCTTGGAAGGGTTAGGACAACTGATCAACACGGTTGAACTAGTCCGCCAGCAATTAAATCCTGACCTTGAAATGGCTGGGATTTTGCTAACGATGTATGATACGCGAACAAACTTGGCTAAGCAGGTTTCAGAAGAAGTCCGGTCATACTTTGAAGACCGAGTTTATCAAACGGTGATTCCGCGAACGGTTCGATTGTCTGAAGCACCATCATATGGTCAGGCAATTATTGACTTTGACCCTCGGTCAACTGGGGCTAAGGTGTATACGAATTTGGCCAAGGAGGTCATTGCACAGTATGGTTAATAAAAAAGGTGGCCTCGGTAAGAACATGGACTCGCTCTTTGGTTCGAACCGAATTTCAAAAGAGGCCTTAGAACACTCAAAGACGGCTAGCCGGAACCCGGAAGCCAGTGAAAAAGTGGTAACTTTGCCACTAGCTAAAATTGAGGCTAATCCTTTCCAACCCCGGTTGCACTTTGATGATGAATCAATCAAGGAATTAGCTCAATCGATTAAGGAAAACGGCTTATTAACACCGATTATCGTGCGTCAAACTGGTGATAAGTACCAAATTATCGCAGGAGAACGGCGGTTCCGGGCAACCAAGTCGCTAAAGGCAAAAACCATTACGGCCATTGTTCGGGCAACCAACGATGACACAATGGCAACCTTGGCCTTGATTGAAAACTTGCAACGGGACAACTTGGACCCGATTGAAGAATCGCGGGCTTATGCCAATTTGATGGGCCAGTTGGAGTTAAACCAAACCCAATTGGCTGAAAAGTTGGGCAAGGAACGGACAACAATCGCCAATTCTTTGCGGATGTTGAAGTTGCCTAACCAGGTCCAAGACTTAGTTCAAGCTGGCGACTTATCAATGGGCCAGGCCCGGGCTTTGCTTGGTTTGGAAAATGAAAACCAGGTGAACGAAGTTGTTCAAGAAATCATCAAGAATGGTTTGAACGTCCGCCAGGTCGAAGCCTTGGTGAAGCGCTTTAACAATGGTGGGGCTAAGCCAGCTAAGAAAGCTGAATCACCATTTGCCAAAGATTTGGCGAACCGCTTGGAAGACAAGTTTGGGACCAAGGTTAAGGTCAACTCAAGTAAGAAAGGGTCTGGAAAGATTGAAATTTCTTATTTGTCAGACCAAGATCTTTCAAGAATTTTAAACATTTTATCAATTGAGGTAGACTAATGGCAGCAAAAGAAAGCTATGGCCTTGGTGACCTAGTCGAAATGAAAAAGCCCCATGCCTGTGGGACTAACGCCTGGGTGGTTAACCGCTTGGGTGCTGATATTAAAATTACTTGTTCAAACTGTGATCGCACGATTATGCTGACCCGGTTTAACTTTGAAAAACGATTGAAGAAAGTCTTGAAAAAAGCAGACGATTAGTCTGACTTTCAAGGTGAAAGGAAAGAACCATGGCTTTAACAGCTGGAATTGTTGGTTTACCAAACGTCGGGAAATCAACCCTATTTAATGCAATTACCAAGGCGGGGGCCGAAATGGCCAACTACCCATTTGCCACGATTGAACCAAACGTTGGGATTGTCGAAGTTCCTGATGACCGTTTGGCCCGGATTCAAGAAATTGAACCGGCTGATAAGGTCATTCCAACGACTTTTGAATTTACCGATATCGCTGGAATCGTGAAGGGCGCCTCAAAGGGTGAAGGACTTGGTAACAAGTTTTTGGAAAACATCCGTCAGGTGAATGCGATTGTCCATGTTGTCCGGGCTTTTGATGATGATGAAATCATTCACGTCAATGGTGTGGTCGACCCATTGGATGATATCGACACGATCAACACGGAATTAGTTTTGGCTGACTTGGAAGCCGTTGACAAGCGCTATGCCAAGGTTGCTCGCGCAGCCAAGGGGTCTGACAAGGCCGCCAAGGCCGAAGCAGCTGTTTTGGAAAAGATTAAGCCTGCATTGGAAGCTGGTCGGGGTGTTCGGACTTTGGACTTTTCTGAAGAAGAAGAAAAGATCGTGAAGGGCATGTTCTTGTTGACGTCAAAGCCGACACTGTATGTGGCCAATATTGCCGAAGATGATATGGCTGACCCAACCAATTCACCTTACTACCAAAAGATTAAGGACTTTGCTGATGGCGAAGGGGCCGAAGTGATTGCTTTGTCAGCCAATGCTGAAGAAGAAATTGCTCAGTTAGACGATGACGAAAAGGCTGATTATTTGGAATTGGCCGGTGTAGCAGAACCTGGTCTAAACAAGTTGATTCGCTCTGCCTACCACTTGCTTGACTTGCGGACCTTCTTTACCGCTGGTGGGAAAGAAACCCGGGCTTGGACGTTTAAGGCCGGTTACAAGGCCCCTCAAGCAGCTGGTGTTATTCACTCTGACTTTGAACGTGGCTTTATCCGTGCCGAAACGATTGCCTTTGATGACCTGGATGAATACGGGTCTGTTAAGGCTGTTAAGGAAGCCGGTAAGCTTCGTTCAGAAGGAAAAGACTATGATGTCAAAGATGGTGACATCATTGAATTCCGCTTTAACGTATAAGAAAAAAGGATATATGGTGCAATGAACCAAATCGATCCAAAATTAAGTAAGAAAAACCAAGACTTTATGTTCCGCTTGAATAAGGGCTTGGTGACTAATGACCAATTGGAAGATGCTGATAAAGAAGAAATTTTCCAGACGGTCACTGACAAATTAATGGCTGGCCAAAAGTCTGGCCAAACCGCTGCCCAAATTTATGGAACGCCAGCGGCTGCTTTAAAGAAGTATACGAACCCAGCCCGTTTTGCTAAGACCTTCCACGAATATTCATTCTGGTTCTTGGCTGGTGATACCTCCTTGGTACTGGTCATGTTCCTGTCAGGGTTCTTTACGGTCACGATGGCCTTTTCAAAGAGCTCAAGTCAAGGAGCGGGTATCGGACTGTTGTCAGTCTTGTTGCTATCATTTTGGGGTGGGGCCATTTATACCTTGGCAATGCGCCGCTTGGTACCAAATCCCAATGCAACGGATGAAAAGAAAATGCCGACCTGGTTGATGCTCATTATTGTTTCAGTCTTGTGGTTGGCCGGCTTTACCGCCTTTATTTTCATTCCAGCTGCCATTAACCCTGTTTTGCCAGTCCTTGGTAATGCGATTGTCTTTGCCATCGCCTGGTTGCTTTATTTGTTAAACCGAAAGGCCGCCGGCTTACAACACGGTGGTATTTTGGCCATTTCAAAGTTGGCCCAAGAAGCCCGCTTAGCTGAAAACGCTGATAAGGAGTAAGACATGAAGATTTTAGTAGTGGATGACGATCAAGAGATTGCTGAATTATTAGAGATTTACCTCAAAAATGAAGGCTATGAGCCTTTGATTGCAATGGATGGTAAGGAAGCTTTGTCAAAGCTAAATACTAATCCAGACACTGCTTTAATGGTCTTAGACATCATGATGCCAAACATGTCGGGCTATGATGTCTTAAAAGAAGTCCGCAAGGACACCCATATCCCAATCTTGATGTTGTCAGCCAAGTCGGCTGACATGGATAAAATCCAGGGATTGATTTCTGGGGCCGATGACTATGTCACTAAGCCTTTCAACCCCTTGGAAGTGATGGCCCGGATTCGGTCACTTTTGCGCCGGTCACAAAACTTGGTCCAAGACCAAAAACCTGACGTTTTGACCGTAGCATCGTTAGTGATTAACAAGGATTCCCATGAAGTCAAGACTGCCAATGGTGACTTGATTAACTTGACCGCTTTGGAATTTGGGATTTTGTATTTGCTGGCATCCCACCCCAACCGGGTCTTTTCTGCTGACGATATTTTTGAACGAGTTTGGCAGCAAGAATCCGTTGTTTCGGCCAAAACCGTGATGGTCCACGTTTCGCACTTACGTGATAAATTAGAAGAAGCCACCCAGGGCGACCAGGTTATTCAGACCGTCTGGGGTGTTGGTTATAAGATTGAAGTGAAATAGATGGTCAAGAAGAGTACAATTCTACTACAAGCAAACCTGCAGTTTTTGTTAGGTGTCATAGTAGCTTTTGGCTTATCTTGGGCTTTATCTTTTGACCTCTTGGAAAAAGAGCTCTCTTGGTCGACTCGGCTAAGTTGGCCTTTTTTTGCTTTATTCTGGGTCCTTTTAACTGTTCTCTTCCTCGTTTGGGTAATCCGGCGAGCCCGGCAAAAAATGATGTTAATGCGCCTGGCGAACCGGTTGATGGACTTGGCCCAAACTTCATTTGACGGTCAAGACCTCCAGCTAACCCAGCAGGTGGATCAAGAAAAACAATCGGATGACCAAGGTGACTTGGTTGAAGAACTGGCCTTACCACGCTATGGGAACCAAGCCAAGCAGTTAACTGCCCTGGTCAACCAGGTGGTGGCCCAGTTTAACCGCAGTCACGCTAACCAGGTTGCTATTGAAAAGTCAAAAGAGGAAATGATGACGAATATTTCCCATGACTTACGGACACCTTTGACGGCGATTATTGGTTACCTGGGCTTGGTAGTGACGCCAAACTCGCCAATGTCAAAAGAAGACCAGCAAAAGTATTTGGAGACCGCCTACCATAAGTCCAACCAAATGAAGACTTTGGTGGAGGACCTGTTTGAATTTGCCAAGTTACAGTCCCGTCAGATTGACTTGAACATCTCAGACTTTTCACTGGGCGACTTGTTCGACCAGGTCTTGGCGAACTACGCGATGGAAGCTGAAAACCGCGGGCTTCGCTTTGCGACGAACTTGGATCCAAAGCTGATTGTGATGGCGGGTGACTCAGACAAGTTGGCCCGGGTTTTGATTAACCTAGTTGAAAATGCCTTGAAGTATGGCCGTGGCGCTTCCTTTATTAAATTAACTGGGCAAATGAAGGGCACTGACCAAGTTGAAATCCGCGTGCTAAACGATGGCCCAGCAATCCCAGCTGATTCAATTAGCCAGATTTTCGACCGGTTTTACCGGGTCGAAGGGTCCAGAAATAATCAAACAGGCGGGACCGGCCTTGGCCTTGCCATTGTCAAAGGAATTATTGACCAACACCATGGTCAAGTGCGGGTGGAATCAGATGAAGCAATTACCGCTTTTGTTTTGACCTTACCTGTTAAGCAAGTGAAAGAAGAAAAAGAAGATGGCAACTAATTATTATCAACCATTAAGAAGCGTTAACCGGAAAAAAAATAAGAAACGCTTTGTTTGGATTACTGCCTTAGTGGTTGTAATCGTGGCGGCCCTAGCAGGCGGCTATTTTGCCTTGACTGCAAGTAAAGGGACGACGGTTCATCACTTGTTTGAAAAAAAGATTTCAGACCAGCCCGTTAACTTGAATGTTGACGCCGATTCAGCGATCGTCGTTGACTTAACGACCGGTCAAGTGGTTGGTCAAAAGAATGCTGATAAGCAGGTGGCAATTGCCTCTCAAAGTAAGATGTTAGTCGCTTATGGCGTGTTGAAGGCCATTCAGGACAAGCAGATTACTTGGAATGACCAAGTCACAATTCCGTCATCAGCTGATATGTCCTCACAAAATACTGAAGTATACTCGCATTTGAATGTGAAGGCTGGGGATAAGGTCTCTGTCCGCGACTTGTACTGGTCAATGTTTACCAACTCAGCTAATGATTCAGCCTTGACCTTGACGGCTTACTTGACTAAATCAGGTCAGACAAGCCAACAGACTTTGGAAAACTTGGCTGATGAATTAGGGTTGAAGGGGTCTGCTTGGTACAACGGGGCCGGCCTGAAGAATGGGGATGCCTTGAATAGTCAGATTTCCTCTGTATCTGCCTCAGCCTATAACCATGCTTCTGCTCGTCAGTTGGCTATTATTGCTAACAAGATTTTGGCAATGGATCCAACGTTGAAGACGGTTACTCAGTCAGCCAATTTGACTTATACCAAGAACAGTACGACGAAGATTACGACCGCTTCAGGTTTTGGTACTTCATTTGCCAATGTGATTAATGGGTTGAATAATCCAAATAGCTTGCAAGTTCTTGGCTTAAAGTCTGGTTCAACCCCTGAAGCGGGTGCTTGCTTCACTGGTTATGTTGTTGACAAAAACGGTCACCAGTTCTTGACGGTGATTAACAACGCTGCTACTTATACGGATACGAAGCAACGTTACCAAAAGACGATTGATATTGTTGACCAAGTCTTGGCTAAAAAGACTGCCCACACTTATACGGTGGGACAGCAGGTTTCAGGTCACAAGACGGTTGGGATTAAGGGCGAGGATTCCCAAGCTCACTTGGAAGTTTCTTCAACCAAGACATACTGGACGAATAGTTCGAAGTCATTGACTGTGAATGCGTTGACGAAATTGTCAAAGCGTCCAGAAGCAGATAGTTCAGCAACCTTGACTTATGCTGGTGTTAACTTGAAGGCGACCTTCTTGCCAAACCTAACGGACAAGCAAAATGAAGTGCCATTTGCCTTGCTCCATTCGAGCAAGAGTTCTAAATAAAAATTAATCAAATGTATAATATTTTAAAATAAAACGAATATATTTAAAATATGTTATACTATTAATGAGAAATATCCAAGGGAGAAAAACCATGTCAACAGTTCATTTTGATGCGAGTGGTTTACAACAATTTGTTAGTGAAAACGAACTGGGTGAAATCAAGGACCAGGTCCGCTTTGCCCACCAGACATTGGTAAATGGAACGGGTGCTGGAGCGGATGCTAGAGACTGGCTTCACTTTGCTTCTGAACAAACAGAGGCCAGTCTAGCACCATTGAAAGAGATGGCTGCTACTATCCGTCAGAACTCGAAAGTGTTGGTGGTCATCGGGATTGGTGGCTCATACCTTGGGGCTCGGATGGCTTTAGACTTTATTCAGTCACCCTGGCATAATGAATTGGCAGGGGATGATGGTGTTAAGGTCTACTTTGCTGGTAACGCTATGTCTTCGATGGCCTTAAACCAATTAGTTCAAATGATTGGTGACCAGGACTTTTCTGTTAACGTGATTTCCAAGTCGGGAACGACAACGGAACCAGCGATTGCTTTCCGGTTTTTTAAGCAACGCTTGATTGAAAAGTATGGCGAAGCGGAAGCCTTGAAGCGGATTTATGCCACGACTGATGCTAAGCAGGGTGCTTTAAAGAGCGAGGCCAATGCCAAGGGTTACCAAACTCTGGTTATCCCTGATGGAATTGGTGGCCGCTTCTCTGTTTTAACAGCGGTTGGCTTGTTGCCAATGGCGGTTGCTGGGATTGATATCGACCAGGTGCTAGCAGGGGCAGCTAAGGCTGAAACGGAGTATGCCAGTGATGATTTGAACACCAACCCAGCCTTAGCCTATGCCGCTTACCGGCGAATTTTGTATGATAAGGGCTTTACCACTGAAATCCTAGCCAACTGGGAGCCATCATTGCAGTACCTATCTGAATGGTGGAAGCAATTGATGGGTGAGTCTGAAGGAAAGAACCAGAAGGGGGTCTATCCTTCTTCAGCGAACTATTCGACTGACTTACACTCTTTGGGCCAATACATCCAAGAAGGTCGGCGTGACCTCTTTGAAACGGTCGTTGTGGTTGACCAGGTTGAAACAGACTTGGCCATTCCAAAGACGGGTCAAGATGATGACGGTCTCTTGTACTTGGAAGGTAAGTCATTGGATGAGGTTAACCAAACGGCGGCTCTCGGTGTTGCCTTGGCCCACATCGATGGTGGGGTGCCTAATATGGCGGTCCACTTGGCTGACCAAAAAGAAGCAACCCTTGGTGAAATGATTTACTTCTTTGAGCTTGCTGTTGGCGTTTCCGGTTACCTCTTTGCAATCAATCCCTTTAACCAACCAGGGGTTGAAGCTTATAAGACTGCCATGTTTGCCCTTTTGGATAAGCCAGGCTATGAGGAAGCTAGTCAGTATTACCATGATCGCTTAAATAAGTAATCTAGCACATAAAAAGCAATCCGTTGAAACGGATTGCTTTTTATTTTGCTATTGATGTTAATTGGTGAAAGCTTTGTTAAATTTAACCAGTTTAAGCGCAGCTAGTTAGTTACTAAAAAACTGCTGAATGGCCTCCACCGTCTTATCCGAACCGACAAAGTAGATGGTATCACCAGCAGTAATATTAGCATAAGGGCCGGGAGAAAGAATGAGGTCATCGTCATGGAGGATGGCAATGATGGTCGCACCGGTGTTTTGCCAGATATTGAGGGAACCAATCGACTGGTTCAGTTTCTCAGAATTATTATCGGGGATAAATTCGTACGGTGACATCGGACTGTTTTGCCGGACCCGTTGCGTTTGGTCTAATAGCAAAGAAAAGGCATCATCCAAGTTGGTGAGGTCTTCTTTTTGCTTGGCAATCAATTCCTTGATTTCACTATGGGTTGATTGTAGGTCCCGACTCTCCTTGGCCTGGTTAAGAAATTCACGAGCTTTTTCCCGAGAGAGAACTTCTACCCCAGAACCGTGGACTGGTTTGACGATGTCTAAGTCAGCCAAGACCGAAATGGCTTTGCGGGCGGTTTCGGCCGAAACGCCAAAGGTGGCAGCTAAAGTCGAACGAGCATGGAGCTTTTCACCGACAATAAATTGTTTGTTGACGATATGTTCGGCAATTTCTTGGGCAATTTTATGATAACGAGGTTCTTTTACTTTGGGCATATTTCGATTCCTAACACAGAAAGATTAAGTGAAGAAAAATATTAAGTTGACATAAGTGACCACTGGTGTATGATAATAGGTGGTCAATATTGCCCACCACGTTTTTGTTTGTGGTGGTCACTTGCTAGTTTATTTTAAAACGGCAAGATAGTCAACTAATAGGAGGGTTTATGCCAAAAGTTCAGATTAAGAATTTAACCAAGATCTTTGGAAAGCGCCAAAAAGCGGCTCTTAAACTGGTTGCGGAAAATAAGTCTAAGAACGAAATCTTTGAACAAACTGGCTCAACAGTTGGTGTTTACGACATCAACTTGGAAGTTAACGAAGGGGAAATATTTGTGATCATGGGGCTTTCTGGTTCAGGAAAGTCAACTTTGATTCGCTTGTTGAACCGGTTAATTGAGCCAACTAGTGGAGAAATCTTCCTTGATGGAAAGAACATTACTCACTACAGCAAAAAAGAAATGTTAGAAATTCGTCGACAGAAGATGTCGATGGTTTTCCAAAACTACGCTTTGTTCCCACACCGGACAATTTTGGAAAACACGGAGTATGGGCTGGAAGTTCAGGGCGTTAAGCCAGCTGAACGGAAGGCACGGGCAGAAAAGGCTTTGGCCAATTCACAGCTCTTGTCTTTTAAGGACCAATACCCATCTCAATTATCAGGTGGAATGCAGCAACGAGTTGGTTTGTCACGGGCATTGACCAATGACCCAGACATCTTGTTGATGGATGAAGCCTTTTCAGCCTTGGACCCCTTGGTTCGGCGGGAAATGCAAGACGAATTGCTTGACTTGCAAGCAAGCATTAAAAAGACGATTATCTTTATTACCCACGATTTGAACGAAGCTTTGCGGCTTGGTGACCGGATTGCCATCATGAAGGATGGTCAACTCCAACAAATCGGTACTGGAGAAGAAATCTTGACCAATCCAGCCAACGATTACGTTGAAAGCTTCGTGGAAGATGTTGACCGGTCAAAGGTCTTAAACGCCGAATCAATTATGATTCCTGGCTTGTCAGTCAACGTTGATACTGATGGACCGAATGTGGCCTTGCACCGGATGTCAGAAGAAGAAGTTTCTGGTTTGGTAGCGGTTGATAAGGACCGTCGCTTTGTCGGCTATGTCACTTCTGACCAGGCTGTTAAGGCCCGCAAGGAAGAATTAACCTTGCGCGATGTAGTTTCGGATATGCCAACGGTTAAGCCTGATACAGTTGTGTCAGATATTATGACCATTATCTATGATGCCCACACACCAGTGGCTGTTATTGATGATGATAAGAAGCTCCGCGGAATTATCATCCGTGGTGCTGTGATTGAAGCCTTGGCTCAAACGGAAGGAGACGATAACAATGCTTGATTTATTTGCTATTGCAAAGCTTCCAATTGATACGTGGGTAACAGACGGTGTGAACTGGATGACCAATAACTGGGCTGGGTTCTTCAACGCCATTCAAAATGGTGGCACCAACGGAATGAATGACATCACCAACTTCTTGACTAATACGCCAATGTGGGTTTTGATCATTGCTTTGACGGCGATTGCCGCCTTGACCGCCCAAAAGAAGAAGTACGGTTTCCCACTCTTCGTCTTCTTTGGTTTGGCATTGGTTGCCAACCAAGGGTTGTGGTCTGACTTTATGCAGACTGTGGCCTTGGTCTTGATGTCATCATTGATTTCATTAGTAATCGGGATTCCTTTGGGAATTTGGACGTCAAAGTCACCAAAGGCCTACGCTGTGATTAAGCCCATCTTGGACTTTATGCAGACTATGCCAGCCTTTGTTTACTTGATTCCAGCCGTTGCTTTCTTCGGAATTGGAATGGTACCCGGAATCTTTGCCTCAATCATCTTTGCCTTGCCACCAGTAGTGAACTTCACTTACTTGGGCTTGAAGCAAGTGCCTGAAAGCTTAGTTGAAGCCGCTGATTCATACGGGTCAACGACTTGGCAAAAGCTCTTTAAGTTGGAATTGCCAAACGCTAAGGGTAACATTATTGCTGGTTCAAAGCAGACAATTATGTTGGCCTTGTCAATGGTTGTGACGGCCTCAATGATTGGGGCCCCCGGCCTTGGTCGTGGGGTCTTGTCAGCCGTTCAACACGCTGACCTTGGATCTGGATTTGTCAACGGAATTGCCTTGGTTGTCTTGGCCATTATCGTTGACCGCTTCGTGCAAAAGCTAGACTCAAACCCAGTTGTTGATGCTAAGATGCCGAAGTGGCGCAAGTGGGGTGCTTGGTTGATGGTTGCCGTGATTGCCATTGCTGGAATTGCTGGTAGCATCTCAGCTAAGCAAAATAGTGGTAAGAAGATTACCCTTGGTTACGTGCAATGGGATTCTGAAGTTGCTTCTACCAACGTTTTGGCCGAAGCAATGCGCCAGCACGGCTTCGACGTGACGATTACGCCACTTGATAACGCCGTAAACTGGCAGTCAGTTGCAACGAAGCAAACGGATGCAACTGTTTCTGCGTGGTTGCCTAACACCCACCACGCCTTGTACGAAAAGTACAAGAACCAAGTCGATGTGCTTGGACCAAACTTGAAGGGTGTTAAGCTTGGTTTGGTTGTGCCAGACTACATGAAGATTACCTCAATCACGCAGTTGTCTGACCAAGCTAATAAGACCATTACCGGTATCGAACCTGGTGCCGGGGTCATGACCGCTGCCCAAAAGACAATTGATTCATACTCAAACTTGTCTGGCTGGAACTTGCAAGCTTCATCAACTGGTGCAATGACATCAGCCTTGGATAAGGCCTACAAGGAAAAGAAGGAAATTGTCTTGACTGGTTGGTCACCGCACTGGATGTTTACCAAGTACAAGTTGCACTACTTGTCTGACCCTAAGCAGACGATGGGTACCGACGAATCAATCAACACGGTTGTTCGGAAGGGCTTGAAGTCTGATAGCCCTAAGGCCTACAAGGTCTTGAAGAACTTCCACTGGACGAAGGAAGACATGCAAAACGTCATGCTTGCCATCCAGAACGGTAAGTCACCTCAGCAAGCTGCTGATGACTGGATCAGTGCTCACAAGTCTCAAGTGAACGCCTGGTTTAAGTAATTAAATTCTTGCTCTGATAAAAAAAGCGCCAATCCGTATTATTCATACGGATTGGCGCTTTTGCTTTGTTTAAAATTTTAGGGACTGCCACAACTGCTTTAAAATATTCTCGTCGGAATAGGATAAGACGTTTTTGGCATAAAGCTTTTGCCCGTAATCGGCTAAGGCGACAAGCGCCAACGCCGAAAGACCAAGTGAGAGGTAAGCCTGCCACCAGGCAACCGACTGGTTGGCAATGAGTCCTGGCATCACCGACTGGGAGAAGAAGGGGATGTAGGAGAAGAATTGGACGACGGGGTTGGACCCGGTCGATGAAACGCTGGCCAAGCTAATCACGTACGGTAGCATTGCTAGGGTAGTGATTGGCGTCATCGCTTGAGAAATCTGCGACTCGTCATTCACCAGTGAGGCGGTAATCGCTGCCAAGACTAGGTAAAGGGCGGTCGCAATCACGACAAAGAGCAAGGTATAAATGACCAATGCCGGCGTTAGGCCAGACAAGTAACCGAGGTAGGTTTTTACCTCTGGAACTTGTGGGGCTAAAGCAACAATTCCAAGCCCTGCCAGGACGTAGACGGCCAATTGGGTGATGAGCAGTGCTACCACACCCCAAAGCTTACCAAAGTACTGTGAGCTAGCTGAGGAGGCCGCTAGGAGGGTTTCCATAATTCGAGAGGATTTCTCGTTGGCGATTTCATTGCCAATGATGGAAGAGTAGGTTGATACAATTAAGAGAACGCCGATGGTAATGGCCGAAGTGATCCAAGTTTGGTCAGTCTGTGATTTCTGCGCTGACTTGTTGACCTTAGTTTGCAAGTCATAAGAGGTTAGCAGTGAATCAATCTCTTGGTCATCTAAAAGGTACGATTCAGCCTGTTCTTTAAGGTACATTTGGTTCAGACTATCTTGGAGTTTTGACTTGTTGATTTTTGCCGAATTGGGGCTAGTAGTTAGCTGGCCACCCGTCTGCTTTAAGACCAAGACCCCGTCAATTTTATTTTTCTTTAAGGCCTGGTTTGCTTGATTTTGGTCTGTGATCGATGAAACCTTAATCTTCAAGTCCTTGGCGGAATCTTTGATGGCTTGCCGGTGCTGGGAAGAACCAATCACGGCCAAGTCGGCAGTGTGGTCTTTTGAAACTGAAGCGACGCCGTAACCGATGGAGAAGGCGATGATTAAGAGAACAAAGGGTGAAAGGACCACCCACCAAAAAGACGACTTCTTAACCCGGGTCAGGTAGGTCTGCTGGGCCACCAAGAGTGTTTGCTTATTCATGGTTGTCGACCTCCATTGTAAAGATTTCCGCTAAGGTCGGTGGTTGCTGGGAGAAGGCGGGGATATACCCGTCTTTTGTTAAAGTATTAAAGATTTCGGGGCCGAAGGCCTCGTCTGCCAAATGTAGTTGGAAACCGCCATCCTTTGGGGTGACCTTAGTGACGCCCGGTAGGGTTTGGAGCTGGTTAGCGGTGAAAGTTGGTGCCTCAACGTAGAGCCGGGTTCGGCCGTATGATTCCCGGATTTGCTGGGTGGGGCCGTGTAAAATGGTTTCACCGCGGTTTAACATCAAAAGTTGGTCAGAAATCTGGCTAACGTTGTCCATGTTGTGGGAGGAGAAGATAATCATGGCGCCTTCGTCTTTGAGGAGCTGAATTTGGTCCATAAAGAGCCCGGCGTTGACCGGATCTAAGCCAGAGAAAGGCTCGTCTAAAATGACGAAGTCTGGTTCAAAGATTAGTGCCATAATCAGCTGGACCTTCTGAGCATTTCCCTTTGAGAGTGATTGAACCAAGTTGGTTGGCTGGCCAACAACCTGGAGTTGGTCGAGCCAGTAGAGCAATCGGCGCTTGGCCGCCTGTTTATCCATGCCATGCAACTGGGCTAAGTAAATCACCTGGTCTTGGATGCTTTGCTTTTGGTAAAGCCCCCGCTCTTCTGGCAGAAAGCCGATGAGGCGGCGGTTATCTTCAGTGATTGGTTGGCCATCCCAAGTGATCGTACCTGAATCGGCCTCGATAAAGTCCAAAATCATCCGGAAGGTGGTTGTCTTACCGGCCCCGTTTTGGCCTATCAAACCGAGGACTTCGCCGGGTTGGATTGTAAAGGACAAGTCATGGACGGCTTGGTGGTCGCCAAAGGCCTTATTTAGGTGTGAAATTTCAATCATTTAAGTGCACCTCAACGTTAAAAGTACTGATACTTTCATTATCGCACAGTTGGTTAAAGGAGGGTTATAAATCAGGCAGATTTGGCAAAACTGGGTAAAAATTTGTCATATTTGGTTTTGATGATTTTGTGGCGGTGTTGCGGCAAAATAAGATTGACTGAACCGCTATAATCTAGTAAACTGTTTAAGTATTGTTGACTATGGCCTCATGGTCAAGTGGTTAAGACGTCGGCTTCTCAGGCCGAAATCGAGGGTTCGACTCCCTCTGAGGCTACTAGGATTTGCCTATTTACCGTATTTTTCGCGGTAGATAGGCTTTTTTGTTGAACAAAAAAACGCATCCAATCACGGGATACGCTTTCATATTTTTACTGTCTTTTCAACCAATCTCTATAGGCTGGTAAGTGCATTGTGGTTACCGGTACATTGGCATCTGCAAAGCCATGTCGTTGTGCTGACTGCCAAGATTTTTCCATCCGCCCGACTTGGATGAGGTTCTGACTATGGATGTTGATATGATCAACGTTCCACCCATCCATAATCATTTGGTCAAAGACTTGGTAGCCTTCCATTTTATTTAGACCAATGTCGTTATCATAAGAAATGTACTTGATTTTGACCTTGGCATGCGATTGCATATATTCCAACAGTTTTTCGCCATTCCAAAAGCGGAGAAAACCATTTGGTGTATCTCTGGCGGGGTCATCATCTAGAAAAATCTTAACTGGACGCATCGAAATACCTCTCTTATTTGGTTTTTATGGGGTACTTATTGTACCCAAAAGAGGGGATTGATGCAACTGGATAGACTTAGTTTGAGCGTGGTTGCTTAACGTAGGTTAATGCATCGGCCGATGAATCGTATTCATATTCGTAGGTATGGCCGTCCTCTTGTTTTTGGGTATGGCCAAGAGTTAATTTACCATCACTAAATGTGTATGGGATGACCTCTGTTGTGTTGCCATCCTCATTAATTGTAATTGAACTTTGATCAACACTGTAGGTAAGTGTTTCAGGGTCCCGGAATGTTCCAATTCCGTTCATTAGAACGGTGTGGTCATCAGTGAAATAATAGTATTTAGTACTATCCTCGACAATGTCTTGATCGATGTCGGACGTGGTATCCAATGCTGTATTTATATCAACGTTATCAACGGTTTTGGGCTGACGCTCATAGCCCTGATTAACGAGTGCGTTTTTAACAGCCTGAAGGTTGTCTGTGCTAGTTGACGGAGCCTTTGTTGAGCCTTTGCTTGTTGATGATTGACTTCTGTCGTTGTCACTATTAGATGATGAGCTGCTGGCCTTTTTGGCCTTTGTTGTGCTTGATGAACTACCATCAGAATTATTGTTATGGTGAGCACCATCAACGTATAAAGTAGTGCCACCAGCAATAACGGCTACTGCGATAATTACCGTAACAATTTGCTTTGTTCCAAATTTCATTGTATTTACCTTCTCTCCGAAGATAAGTTTAGTCTTTTGGCAGTCATGAAACAACTATTTTGTAATAATGAAATTTTTGGGCTCTCTTTTTCTAAATTATCTTGTTTAATTTTTTTAGTATATTAATGGCTGTTTGTGATACCTTTCCTAACGTAATTTAAAAACGATCCAATAAATATCGCTATACTTAGGTCAAATTTGATGGTGAAAGGACTGTTTTGGAATATGAATGTAGATTTGTTGTCAGAAAAGTTGCCACAAGTTCAGGACCTAATGAATGAGAAACCGATTTTTTGGCGAAATCCAGATTATGGGCTATCAGAAAAGCTGCCATTCTCACGGAGTGATATTTTTGATGCAGTCGCTCGCTTAGACCGGTTTGCCCCTTATTTGGCCAAAGTGTTTCCAGAGACAGCGGCTACTAATGGAATTATTGAGTCACCGTTGCTAGCCTTGGACCGGATGCAAGCCAGCTGGGACCAGTACAATGAGCTGCTCGCCGGTAAACTCTTCTTAAAGGCGGATAGTCAGCTGCCGGTATCTGGTTCGATTAAGTCGCGGGGCGGGATTTATGAGGTGTTGAAATTTGCCGAAAAAATTGCCATGGCAGAGGGTGACTTAGCTTATACAGATGACTACACCGTTTTAACGGAAAAACGCTACCAGGACCTGTTTGCTAATTATGGGGTGATTGTTGCTTCAACGGGGAACCTGGCCTTGAGTGTTGGAATTATGGCGGCCAAGTTTGGTTTTAAAACAACGGTTTATATGTCTCATGATGCCAAGCAATGGAAGAAGGACAAACTGCGGGAAAATGGAGTTGAGGTCAAAGAATTCGATACCAACTTTTCAGCGGTGATTCCAAAGGCTCGGGAAGCCGCTGCTTTAGACTCGAAGACCCACTTTGTCGATGACGAAGGTTCTGCCGACCTATTTATTGGCTATGCTGTTGCGGCAGTCCGTTTGCAAAGGCAGCTGAAGGAAGCTGGTATCAAGCTGGACCAAGACCACCCGGTGGTTGTTTATTTGCCAGCCGGAGTTGGTGGCAGTCCTAGTGGTGTAACTTTTGGACTGAAAACCATCTTGGGTCCGCATATCCATGCTGTTTTTTGTGAGCCAACCCATGTGCCTTCGGTGACGCTGGGGATGATGACCAAGTTAAACCAGGATATTTCGGTTTATGACATTGGCTTGGATGGGCTGACGGCTGCAGATGGCTTAGCGGTTGGACGGCCATCGCGAGTAGCAGGGAAGGTGATGAAAACCTTGCTCTTTGGTAGTGTGACCTTTCCGGATGATGATATTTATCGCTACGTGACACGGCTAGCTGATACGGAAGGAATCACGGTTGAACCGTCAGCAGCGGCTGGCTTTACCGGGATTGAAATGGTTACCAAAAACGTTCCGGCCTTCAATTCTGCCAAGACCACTCACATTGTCTGGGCGACGGGCGGGAACATGATGCCGGAATCGGAGCGGACAATCAATTATGAAAAAGGAAAAGAATTGTTGGGAGAAGTAGTGGGTTAGTGATTAAGAAAAGAGCACCTCTTTCTGGGTTGGAAAATGATATGAACCCCGAAATTTGGACAACCAAATTTCGAGGTTTTTATTATGTCCAAATTATCAAAAGAAGACAAAG
>NZ_JCAOER010000014.1:0-18624 GCF_059579415.1 Fructobacillus sp. ChS1-6f1-1-27
GCCGGTTCCAGCGTGTTCCTCTTGTGAAGAACAATAACTAGTATACCGGCATTAACAGGTGGAGTCAACTGTTTTTTGAACGGATTTGAAAAGAATTTTTTTGAGCCGTAATTAGACCCTTTTGTGACACGATTAAAGCTTTTTCGTTCCTTCACTTAAATAGATACAATACAAATAGCATTATTTTATTTGATATTTATTGATTTATGCCAATATAATTACCTTTTTACTAATATTTATAGTAAAAAAACGGCTTTATCGTATAATTAATTATAGAATTTAACCTTTATTGACTTTTTTATAAAACCTGGTGGTGCTTGAAAGGAGCTTTACATGCCCTGCTACGTACTAACAACTAAGACGAATGATAAGAAGATGCTACGCAAACTCTTACGTTCACCTATTTTTTATGAAACGCCCCGGGCCCTGCTGACATCACTACGGTTGCGGCGAACAGGCCAGGTAGTGATTATCGACTTAGAACTTTGGGGCCATGACCGGGCTGGCCTGCAAACCGCACAGCTTGTCCGTCAGCAAGACCCCAATTCGCAAATTATTCTCCTAGCAGAAAATAGTCAAATGGCTAATTATTGTTTTGAATACCAAGTAGCCGTCTTAGACTTCATCGTCAAAAACGACTTTAACATCGCTTGTCAAAATCGAATTTTGCGGGCTGTGGACCAGGCCCACTACAACTTACACCGGATTTTCTATTCAAAACCACTCTTTGTCCACTTTCCGGATGGTCGGAAGACAAAGGTTGTCGACTTAGCTCGGATTATCTATATTTCAACTGAAAGTAAAAGCCATAACTTACTTTTACATGAAGAAGCTCGAGTTATTCGGATTCGTGCCAGTATGAACAAAGCGGCCCTCGTTCACGATAAACTTTGCCAAGTCCACGCCTCTTATTGTATCAATATGAATTACTTTCAAGAATACCAGCCAGCTAATCGCAGAGTCTTATTAACTAATGGGATTACTTTACCCGTCTCAAGGAGCTTTGTTACACTCATCCACGAAACAGTTAACATGCAAAACCGGGCCAACCAATTTAATTCTTTTGGCTCTTCTAAAGAAAAACACCGCGATTAAAAAAGCCACCCCCTTTTGGTTGGCAGGACTTCCTGGCCATTAAAAGGGGCGGCTTTTTTATTTGGATAAAATTGAAAAAATTAATTCAGTTTAATCTTGGTCTTCTTCTGCTCGGTTAACTAAGTCTTGGACCTGGTCACTGGCAGGGGCTTGACCGGCTTCTGCTTGGCTTTCAGCCATTGCTTCTTCTGGACTTTCGTCTTCGATGGCAACTGGTTCAAGCTTGGTCAGGGTAGCAACCTTGGTATCGTCTTCCAAACGGATCAAACGAACACCTTGGGTGGCTCGGCTAGTTTGGCTAACGGTATCAACGCTAAAGCGAATCATAACACCTTGGTCAGTTGTAACCATGATATCTTCATCACCCTTAACCGTCACCATACCAGTCAAGTTACCATTCTTTTCAGTAATCGTTGCGGTCTTAATTCCCTTACCGCCACGGCCCTTGACAGGGTATTCTTCTGAGCTAGTCTGCTTTCCATAACCCTTTTGACTAATGACAAAGACCTTGGAATCAGCTGACAGGATATCAGCACCGATAACTTCATCACCCTCGCGCAAATTAATTCCGCGAACACCGGCAGCGGTCCGACCCATTAGACGTACGGCTTCTTCAGCAAAGGTTACAGAGTAACCATTCATGGTTGCAATAATTACGTTTTGCAAACCATCAGTTTCCAAAACCTTCAGAATTTCATCATCTTCACGCAAAGTCAAAGCTTTCAAACCAGAAGTTCGAATGTGGGCAAAGTCTTGGACTTTAGTTCGCTTAACAACACCCTTGCGGGTCACAAAGAAGAGGTTATCTTCGCTATCGGCAGGGTTGCCATGGATAGCGAGCAAAGTTTGGATGGCTTCATCCTGGTCAAAGTTCAATAAGTTGATGACCGGGATACCCTTGGCTTGGCGGCCGTATTCAGGGATTTCATACCCCTTCATTCGGTAAACCTTACCCTTATTGGTAAAGAAGAAGAGTGAGTCATGGGTCGACAGGTTAACTAATTGGTCAACAAAGTCTTCATCATTCAAGTTCATTCCCTGAACACCACGGCCACCACGGTTTTGGGCCTTAAATTCGCTAGCCGGTACCCGTTTGATGTAACCGTTATGCGTCAAAGTAATGATGACATCTTCTTCTTCAATCAAGTCTTCGTCTTCGATGCTGGTTACATCACCAACTTGGAGTTCAGTCTTCCGTTCGTCACCGAACCGGTTTTGAATTTCCAGCAATTCGTCATAAATCAACTGGTCAATTCGTTCTTGGTGGGCCAAAATGTCCTTCAAGTCAGCAATCAACGCCACTAACTTCTGGTATTCATCTTCTAACTTGTCCCGTTCCAAACCAGTCAACCGAACCAAACGCATGTCCAAGATTGCTTGGGACTGCTTATCTGATAGGTCATAACCTTCAATTAACCGGGTCTTGGCTTCATCAGAAGTCTTTGATGATCGAATAATGTTAATGATGGCATCGATATGGTCAAGGGCAATCCGCAACCCTTCCAAAATGTGAGCACGGGCTTCAGCCTTACCCAATTCGAAGTTCGTCCGACGGCGAATAACCGACCGTTGGTGGTCTAAGTAGGCAACTAAGATTTCCTTCAAAGACAAGGTCTTTGGCGCACCCTTGTCGATTGCCAACATGTTAAATGAAAAACCAGTTTGCAAAAGCGTTTGCTTGTACAAATTGTTTAGGATAACAGAAGCCGATGAGTCACGACGGACATCAATTGCAATCCGCATTCCTTCACGGTCGGTTTCATCACGGATACCAGAAATGCCGTCTATTTTCTTTTCACGAGCTAACTCTGAAATCCGTTCAATCAACCGGGCCTTGTTAACAGCGTAAGGCAGTTCGGTAACAATAATTTGTTCCTTACCAGTCTTAGTTGTTTCAATATCAACCTTGGCCCGGATGGTAATCGTTCCCCGGCCGGTCTCATAGGCCTTGCGGATTCCGGCCTTTCCCATCACAATTCCACCAGTTGGGAAATCGGGTCCAGGTAAGGCTTCCATCAAGTCAGCTGTTGTGGCATCAGGGTTACCCATCAAAATATGCAAGGCTGAAATCACTTCACCCAAGTTGTGGGTTGGGATGTTGGTCGTCATACCAACGGCAATTCCCGTCGCCCCGTTGACCAGCAAGTTTGGAATTCTGGCTGGCAAAACTTCTGGTTCACGTTCTTCACCATCATAGTTCGGAACGAAATCAACCGTGTCTTTATTCAGATCACGGACCATTTCCATGGCAACCTTTGACAGCCGGGCTTCGGTATACCGCATGGCAGCGGCACCATCACCATCAACAGAACCAAAGTTCCCGTGACCGTCAACCAGCATGTACCGGTATGAAAAGTCTTGGGCCATTCGTACCATTGATTCATAGATGGCTGAATCACCGTGGGGGTGATACTTACCCATAACGTCACCGACGATACGGGCTGACTTTTTGTGCGGCTTATCGGGCGTATTTCCCTGTTCGATCATCGAATACAAGATTCGACGGTGGACCGGCTTCATTCCATCACGGACATCAGGCAAAGCCCGGGCCACGATAACAGACATGGCATATGACAAAAATGAAGTCTTCATTTGCTCGGATAAGTGTGTATTCGTAATCCGAGTATCAAGTTCTTCTGGCATTTAGCTTACTCCTTGTCGAGCAAATTCGAATTAAATATCTAAGTCTTGGACAAAGACGGCATTGTCTTCGATAAATTGCCGACGTGGCGGAACATCGCCGCCCATCAACATATCAATCACTGAGTCGGCCTCTTCAGCATCAGCTGGGTCAACCCGTAACAACCGCCGATTTTGTGGGTCCATGGTGGTATCGGCCAACTGGTCGTAATCCATTTCTCCAAGACCCTTATACCGCTGAACCTTTGGCTTAGCATTACTTGGCAATTCAGCCAAGTACTTTTCAAGTTCTTCGTCTGAGTCCAAATAAGTCATTGACTTGGAATTTCCAAGCGAAACCCCATACAAAGGTGGTTGGGCGATGTAAATGTAGCCGGCATCAACCATTGGCCGCATGTACCGATAGAAAAGCGTCAGCAACAGCGTCCGAATGTGGGCACCATCGACATCGGCATCAGTCATAATAATAATCTTGTGGTAATTGGCCTTGGCAACATCAAAGTCCTTGCCAAAACCAGAACCAAGGGCAGTAAAGAGCGAACGAATTTCTTCGTTAGCCAAAACCCGGTCCAAGGAAGCCTTACCAACGTTCAAAATCTTTCCTCGAATTGGCAAAATGGCCTGTGTCAAACGGTTCCGACCTTGCTTAGCAGAACCACCGGCAGAGTCACCCTCGACAATAAAGAGTTCTGAAATTTCAGGATCTTTTGAGGTATTGTCGGCCAACTTACCAGGCAAGTTCGAAATTTCCAAGCCTGACTGCTTCCGAGTCATTTCCCGGGCGCGCTTAGCTGATAGTCGGGCTCGTTGGGCCAAGGCTCCCTTTTCAACGATTTGCTTAGCAACCGTTGGATTTTCCATCATGAAGCGAGCGAAAGTTTCACTAAACATCCGGTCAGTGGCCTGACGGGCATCAGAGTTTCCCAGTTTTGTCTTAGTTTGACCTTCAAACTGAGGGTCTGGGTGCTTAATTGAAACGATGGCTGACATTCCTTCACGAACGTCTTCACCGGTCAAGGACTCAGCGCCATCTTTTAAAATTTTCTGCTTGCGGGCGTAATCATTAATTACCCGGGTCAAAGCAGTTTTGAACCCAGTTTCGTGGGTTCCACCTTCATAGGTGTTGATGTTATTGGTAAATGTTTTTAAGTTTTCTTTGACACCAGTGGTGTATTGCAAGGCAACTTCAACGACAATGCCGTTTTCTTCACCTTCAACATAAACTGGGTCGTCAAAGAGAGTTTCCTTTTCTTCATCAAGGTAAGAAACATACTCCTTGATTCCACCTTCAAAGTGGAAGGATTCCTTCAACAGTTCATCTGACCGCTTATCTTCGATCGAAATCCGCAAGCCCTTGTTCAAGAAAGCTAATTCGCGAACTCGGGTTAGCAAAGTTTGGTAGTTATAAACCGTTGTTTCTTGGAAAATATCAGCATCAGGCTTGAAGTGAACAATCGTTCCACGTTCAATTGGCAACGGACCATCTTTTTTGGTCATCGGGGTCTTCACCCGACCCGTTTCAAAGTCCATATAGTAAATCTGACCATCACGGACGACGTTAACATCCAAAGAAGTTGACAAAGCGTTAACAACCGAAGCTCCAACACCGTGCAAACCACCGGAAACCTTGTAACCACCACCGCCAAACTTTCCACCAGCGTGCAAAATCGTAAAGACGGTTTCAAGAGCGGGCTTACCGGTCTTTGATTGGATATCAACTGGAATTCCACGGCCATCATCGGTTACGGTAATTGAGTTATCTTTTTCAATCGTGACCGTAATGTGTGAAGCAAAGCCAGCAAGGGCTTCATCAATCCCGTTATCAACAATTTCCCAAACTAAGTGATGCAAACCTTGGGCAGTCGTGGTTCCAATATACATTCCAGGACGCTTACGAACGGCTTCTAACCCTTCCAAAACCTGGATTTGGTCGGCGTTATAAGCATCAGCGTCGGTTTTCATTTGACTGGCCAATTCTGCTTGGTCAACCAGTTCTTCTTGGTTTTCAGGTGTTTCTTGATCTGCCATGATACTCCTTTATGCCTGATGGCTTATTGTTCAACCGAAACGACTCCGGCTTTAACGATAAAGATTTTCGGTTCTTTAATCAGCTGTCTAGCGACCTCTGTCAAAGATGGGGCAGTAATAAAGGTTTGAACCTTATCTTGGATGGCGACGAGTAAGTGAGTCTGGCGACTAGCGTCAAGCTCACTTAAAACATCGTCTAACAGCAAAACTGGGTATTCGCCAGTTTCTTGGTGCATGAGCTCGATTTCACCGAGCTTTAAGGCGAGGGCGGCAGTTCTTTGTTGCCCTTGTGAGCCAAAAACTGCCACATTTTGCCCATTGACTTCGATTTCAAAGTCATCGCGGTGGGGCCCAACTAGGGTAGTTCCTTGTCGCTTCTCCCGGTCTGCTTGCTTCAAAAAGGCTTGCTTTAAGTCTGTTTGCACCGATTCAACCGTACTGTTTTCATCAACTAAAACGGCTGACTTGTAGTGCAAGACCAAGTTCTCTTTTTGGTTCGCCACTTCTTGGTGAATCGCTAGCGCCTCTTTGCCCAAGCTCTTTAAGAAATGAAAGCGGGCTACCATAATTTGGGCCGCAACCGCCTCCAACTGCTCGGTCAAGACATCAAGTAAGACCTGGTCTTTTGCCTTGCCAGTCGCAAAATTTTTCAGGTAAGCATTACGCTCCTTTAAAATTTTCTTGTACTGGGCACTATGTTGTAAATAGACCTTATTCATTTGCCCGTATTCGATGTCGATAAACCGTCTGCGAACGGTTGGGGCACCTTTGACCAAGTCAAGGTCTTCTGGGGCAAATAAAATCACGTTTAGTTGACCGATGTAAGTTGATAAGCGGACCTGGTCCAAATGGTTGACCCGGGCTTGTTTACCTTTTTTTGACCAAGAAAGAGAAAGGGGGGTTTTGCCAAAGCGGTTTTGAACAATTCCAGCAACTCGGGCGTTGTCTTCACCCCAGCGGACCAAATCTTGATCCGTTTTGCTACGGTGTGACCGGGCCAGGGCCAAAGCGTAAATGCTTTCCAGTAGGTTCGTCTTTCCTTGGGCATTTTCACCCAAGAAGACATTAATCCCACTTTGAAAGTCAAGCTTGGCCTGGTCGTAGTTTCTAAAATTGTTCAGCTCTAATGAACTTAGCTCCAAGAACTAGGACCACTTGGTTGGTTTTTCTTTGGCTGACGCGGCTTTTTTTGAACCGACTTTTTCTTAGCGGGCTTTTGCTGCTTTGCTTGGAACCGGGCTAAAATTGCCTTTTTTTCGGCTTCTTCATCCAATTCTTCCTCGCTCATGCCAACAATTTCGTAAGTGACGCCATCATATTCAACCATATCGCCAGGGTAGAGTTTCTTACCCCGTCGGTTTTCTTTTTCGTGGTTTAAAAAGATCGTTTCACTCGCCAAAAATGCCTTTGCTTGTCCACCTGATTCAATCAGGTTTTCAATTTTAAGCAGTTGCGCCAAGGTAATATAAGCGGTTTTTATTGCGACACGTTCAGCCATCGTTTTCCCCGATTTCTTGGTAAATACTTACCCCATTATTATACCACACTTCCACTTATTTGCCCTTAGGAGCCGTTTTTAGCTTATTTCTTTTCTACTAGTCTGTTTTGCTTCAAAAAAATAATTGAGTTATTTGACTTTGTAAAAGTCCAAACAAAAAGCCGCCAAGAAAATTCCTTAGCGGCTCTTACTTTAGAATGTACGGACTGGCGTAACCAGCTGTAACTGCTTATTATCAGTTTCACCCTCAGGAATGATAATGAAGGGGCGGAGGTTACTAGTGAACTTCAATTCAACAACCTTTCCCTGCAATACCCGAAGGGCATCACGGACATAGTCAGGGTTGAAAGAAATTTCAAGGTCTTCACCAGTGACCTTTTCGGTTTCCAAGGCTTCTTTAACTTGACCGACTTCTTGAGAATTTCCAGAAAGTTCGGCCTGACCATTTTGAATCGTCAGCAAAATAACGTTATTCCGTGATTCATGAGAAAGCAATGAGGCCCGGTCGATAGCACCTGATAGGGTTGCAGCATCGATTTCGACTTCAGTAGTTGCTTCTGTTGGGATCAACCGGTCTGTTTCAGGGTAATTTCCTTCCAGTAAACGTGAATAGAAAGTTGTATTCCCAAAGATAAAGACGGCTTGGTTATTTGAAAGTTGAATTTCAACCCGGTTTTGACCATCCAAAAGTGATTGGAGTTCATTAAAGGCCTTTGCTGGAATAATAACTGAAGTTTTTTCAGTATTTTCGGTTCCAGTTAGGGTCACAATTCGCTGTGATAAGCGGTGTGAATCGGTTGTCACGGCCTTAATTTGGTTACCATCCAAAGTTAAGTGGATTCCAGTCAAAATTGGCCGGCTTTCTTGGGTTGAGGCTGAGATTTTTGTTTGCGCAATAATTTCAACTAGTTGAGCAGCTGAAACCTTTAATGATTTGCTTTCAGATAGTTCCGGTAACTTTGGATAAGCAGAGGTTGGTTGACCATTGATTTTAAAGGAGGCAGAACCTGAGGTAATCAAAGCTTGAAGACCTTCAACGGATAGGGTCATCGTCTTAGCAGGCAAGTGCTTAACAATATTAATAAAGAAAGTAGCGGGAAGTGTAATGCCACCTGGTGTTTCAACTGTTAATTCTGTACTGGTATCACTGGCAGCCAATGAAATCTTGATTGAAATATCAGCATTTGAACCAGTTAAGACTAATTCATCGTCTAGTAAGTCTAATTTGATATTAGTCAAAATTGGAATTGTTGTTCGAGATGAAATTGCTCGTGCAACATCATTCAAAGCTTTAATAAAGGCTTGTCGGTTAATCGAAAATTTCATGGCACAAGGCCTCCTTTATGCGGGTGCATGTTATATATATTAGTTATTATATAACTAGTAATAGTAATAAGGGCTGTGGATACAGGGGATTAGGTTAAAAAAAGGAAGGTAACAGGTTTTTGCCTGTTGATAACTTTGGGGAGAATCGAATAACTCTTTTAAACTTATCCCCAAGTTTACTTGCCGTTTTTTATTTCATTTGCTAAGTCTTGGATCAATTCCTTAGTCTTAGCATCCGTATCAACCTGTTCTTGAATTCGGTTAAAGGCGTGTGAAACGGATGAATGGTCGCGGCCACCGAAGTCTTTACCGATGGTTGGCAAGGACCGGTCAGTCATTGTTCGAGTTAAGTAAATGGCAATGTGGCGGGCCGTTACTAGGTCAGATTGACGACGTGACCCTTTCATGTCTTCCACAGTTTGCATAAAGTAGTTGGCGACTGTTTCTTGAATGCGCTCAACGGTAATCTGCTTGTCTTGGTCGATGTTTAATTCTGTCAAAATTGACTGAGCAGTTTCAATCGTAGCCGGCTTATTCATGAAGCGAATTCTGGCTTCAAACTTATGAAAGGCACCTTCTAGGGAACGGACATTGGTATCAATCTTTTCAGCAATTAGTTCCAAGACTTCATTTGGAATATCCAAGTCGTTTCGCTCTTGCAGGTTCCTTAGGATGGCAACTCGGGTTGGCAAATCAGGCTTTTGAATATCTTGGGTAATCCCTGCTTCAAAACGCGATGTTAACCGGTCCAGTAATTCTGGAATATCCGTTGGGTAGCGGTCCGATGTCATCACGATTTGCTTACCAGCCTTGGTTAAGGCATTGAAGGTATTAAAGAATTCTTCTTGGACCTTGGTTTTACCAGACCAGAATTGGATGTCATCGACTAAGAGCATGTCTAACGACCGGTAGGTTTTTTTAAACTTAGCAGTGGCGTTTGAGTCGGCCTTGTTTCCTTCACGCAGGGAATCAGTGAAGTCGTTTAGGAAGTCCTCAGCGGTTGCATACTTGATCCGAGCATTTGGATGGGTCTTGGCATAGTCATTACCAATGGCTTGCATCAAGTGGGTCTTACCTAAACCAACGCCTCCATAAATTAGGAAGGGGTTATAGACTTTTCCAGGTGCTTCGGCAACGGCTAAGGCAACGGCTAGGGCATTTTCGTTTCCAGAACCCTTAACAAATTTTTCAAAGGTAAAGTCACTGTTTAAGTCGGTTCCTTGTGAGAAGGGGATTTGGGTGTTTAGGTCTTCTTCTACTAATGGTGCTGGCGCTTGGCTTTCTTGTTCACCACCGTCAATAACTCGCAGTTCGGGCCGGATGAAGTCACCAGTAATCGTATTGGCGTGTTGAACGAAGTCAAGCGAGTATTGCTTGTTGTTCCAGGCGTCAATAATCGTGTCGGCGTGTTCTTTTGGAACCGAGAGGATTAACTTGCCATCATCAAAACCAATTGGCTTTAATGGGGCAATCATTGTTTCATATGAAACTGGGCCAGTTTGCTTATAAAGTTCTAAGCTGACCTGCTTCCATAAATCTTGTGGGTCGAGTGCTTGTGGCATAAAATGCTCCGTAAAAGAAAAAATGAATAAAACTTATCTTAAATAGTATAGCAAAAAAGAACTAGTAAAAACAGTTATCCACAGGGAAAAAAGAAAAGCTTAAGTTTTCCCGTCAGGGGGATAATAATTGTCCTTCTTGTGGACAAGGAAACGAACAAAAGTTCGGGTTATCCACATATGAACAGGGTTATCCCCAAATAAAAGCTTGTTATGACAGCTTTAAAAAAAACTATCAACGTTTTCCCCAGTTTATTAATCACAGGCTGGGGATATGGGGATAAGTGGTTGAAAGTTGCGGGAAAATCAATTTTTTACTCCATTTTTCGACAGGGTTGTGGTTTATTTTGGATAAAGTTGTTGGTAAAATAATGGCAAGGATTCTTTCACTTTGGCAAAGGACTTTTCTTTATTTGTAGGAATATTAGTTGAAACCTTGCCTCTTAGTCTTTTTCATGGTATGATTAATGCCGAATTGCAAAGATTTTTGCAGACAAATTATATATGGAGGAAATGACAGATGAAGCGTACATTCCAACCAAAGAAGCGTCATCGCGAACGCGTACACGGTTTCCGTAAGCGTATGAGTACAAGCAACGGCCGCAAGGTCTTGGCTCGTCGTCGTGCGAAGGGCCGCAAGGTATTATCTGCCTAATTGGGTTACTGCATGACAGTGACCTTTTTTATTTGAAAAAAGATTTTTAAGCAGGTTTTTTCCTGCGTACATATAATAAGTAGTTTAATTAGTTTAGGTGATGCCCATGCGAAAGACATTTCGGATTAAAAAGCCGGCTGAATTCCAACAGGTCTTTGACCACCACCAGTCTGTGGCCAATAAGTACTTTGTTTTGTACCGGTTAAAAAAACAAAATCAAAAACACTTCCGCCTTGGCTTGTCGGTTGGTAAAAGAATCGGTAAGGCCCATGACCGCGTCTGGGTGAAACGGCGGATCCGGCAATCAATGTTGGAATTAAAGCCCAGAATTGATTCACAGTCGGATATTTTAGTAATTGCCCGGCCAGCAGCGGCCCACCAGTCTCAGGCATTTTTAAAGAAGCAGATTGAACATGTCTTGAGCTTGGCAAAACTTTTAAAGGATGAAAATAATGACACGAGTAAATAAGTGGTTAAAGACCATCGGAATTTTACCGCTCATCACAGCAGCGGTTGCCATCGTTTTGATTGTGATGGCGAACCTATCTTATACTGGCCATGTTGCTGGTAAGGGACTCTGGGGAAGCTTTGTTGGCCTCTTTATCCGGTCAATTTTGGGTGCTTCTTCTTGGTTCTCAAATTCATATGGATTAGGAATCATTGTCTTTACTGTTTTGGTGCGGTTTGTCATCATGCCATTGATGGTTTACCAAATTGATTCAATGAAGAAGATGCAAGTTTTGCAACCTGAAATTAAGGCGTTGCAAGAAAAGTTCCCAGGTAAAGACGCCGAAAGTCGTCAATTATTGGCGACTGCCCAGCAGAACTTATATAAGGAACGAGGAATTTCACCTTTTGCTTCAATGCTTCCTTTATTAGTACAAATGCCAATTTTGATTGCTTTGTACCAGGGAATTCATAATTCACCTGTTTTGCGAACTGGGTCATTCTTGTGGTTGAACTTGGGAAAGCAAGACCCATACTTTATCTTGCCCGTTTTGGCAGCCTTGTTTACCTTTGGTTCAACTTGGCTTTCAACTCAGGCCAACCCACAGCAAACAGCAATGACGAAGGTGATGCCATATATCTTCCCATTCATTATCTTCTTTACAGCCTTGGCTGTTCCTGCAGCCGTTTCCCTTTACTGGGTGGTTGGAAACTTATTTCAAATGATTCAAACTTTCTTCTTGCAAAATCCATTTAAGATGAAGAAAGAGCGAGAAGCAGCTCGTGAATTGGAAAAGGCGATGGCTCGTAAGGTTAAGAAGGCTCAACGGTCAAAGAAAAAGAAGCACCGTTAAGCTTTTGTCGTCATTGATGTTTTAAGAAAGGTGGACCACCATGATTGAAATGTTAAAGCAGGCGCCAACCTTTTCTTGGTTTCACGTCACCAATATGTCTTCTGATGACCAAACGATTTTAGAAAAAGACCATGGTTTGACCAAGCAAATGATTGGCTATGCCAATGACCACAACGAAAGTGTCCGGATGGAATATGACCCGGATGCTAATGAAGCCTTAATGATTTTAGACGTTGTTTCAGCTGAGCCGGAACCGGTTTTAACCCGGCCAATTGGGATTGTCTTAATCAAAGGGAACTTATATACCTTTGCTCACCGACCAACTGATTACATTAAAAAACGTTTTGCTGGCCAGGGTGATCAGGCAGAGGATAATAGCCAAACGGCTCTTGAGTTCTTGTTCAAGAGTATTTACCCGTTGATGACGATGTATGGCGATGAAATCACTGAGATTAACCGGCAACGCCGGGCCATCCAGGCTCACTTTGGGAATCGGAACCATTTAACCAAGCAGACCAATGACTTGTTGCACTTGCAAATCCAAATGATTTATATTCAAAATTCTTTAGCCAATAACCTGATTATGTTGGACCAGGTGGCCCGGTCATATAAGGAGAATGTTGCTGAAGAGGTTTTTGATCGGTTAGAGGCTGTTCAAGTAGAAGTTGAGCAGGCAAAAGATATGGCCAGCGTCGCGATGGAAGTGATTAACGCCGTGTCTGATGCGACTGGTTCTCTTGGCAATCGGGACTTGAACTGGACGATGAAAGTTTTGACTGTTTATTCAATTGTCTTTACGATTCCAACGATTGTTTCTGGTTTTTATGGTGAAAACGTTGATTACTTACCATTTGCTGCCCGACAGTCGGGCTGGTGGATTACGATCATCATTATGGTGGTCATGATGGTTGGCGCGATTTATCTTTTCCGACGGTATGGTTTTTTGAAGAAATAAAAGTTTGAATCCTAGTACGATTGGTACTAGGATTTTTTTATTTCAAATATTACTTTTCGTCTTCAATTTTGAAGTAGTCTAACGTATAATGGGGGATAAGCGGTAGGAAGATTTTTAACCTATCATAAAATTGGAGGTTTTGATGGCAAGATCAAAACGAAAAAAAGAGTTAATGGAACACCGTGATATGATACTGCAGAAATCTTCGGATGGCTGGGTTTCCTTTCGTCGGTTTTTGTTTGCCCCTAATCTGCTGACTTTTGTTATTTCGGTGGTTGTTGGCAATGCTTTTGGTGGGGCAATTAAAGATTTGGTGGCTTTTATCGCCCACTTGCTATCTTCTATGTGGCGGTGGGTCTTTACAGCTGGTCACCCGTGGGTTTTTGCTGCCACCTCTGAGGCATGGTCGGCGTTTGTCACGTCCTTTTTAACAATGATTTTTATTGCTTTGGCCGTTTACTATACGATTCAGTTTATTAATAATAAGCTGATTGGGTCAGAGAATGAAAAATGGGGGTATGATGAAGCCCATGTTGATATGTTAGCCTTGCAGAAATTGCAGCGTGAAAACAATCAACTTGTTAAGGAAAATAATCAGTTACAGCGAAAAATTTTGGACGCTCTGGTTGATGGGCAGAAGGAAACTACTAAATAAGTAGAGAAGTAGAATGGAGAATATTATGAAACAGTCAACAGTAATGATTACAATTGCAGCCTTGGTATTGATGTTCCTATCAATTGCTAGCTGGGTCTTTAAGCAAGAAGGTTTTTCATTAGTTTGTGCTAACTTGGCAACGGTGATGTTGCTGATTGTTTTCTTGTGGCAAAATCGGTCAAATGATAAAGATTAAGAAATGTTAAAGGTGGTTAACCTTTCGTTAAGCTGAGACGAAGTCTTGGCTTTTTCTTTAGAAGTGTTTCACGTGAAACGTTTGCTTGTTGGTGTTTCACGTGAAACAGTAGGAGGGTAAAATGTTATTTAAGGATGCAAAAGTTGAATTTGAAGACCTGAAAGTACCAGAATGCGTTGGTTTTGTTATCAAAGACCAGCAATATGGACCCGCAGCAAATGAAGTGTTTGACCTTTACCAACCAGCCGGGGAAGGGCCTTTTCCAGTTGTTCTGGATATTCACGGAGGAGGCTTAGTCCGTGGACAAAAGTCAACGGTTAAAAATGGGCCAACAATAAGATTAGTTGAGGCGGGCTTTGCGGTTGCGACGATGACTTATTCATTGGTATCGGAACAAGCCTATTCTTTTCCAAAACAAGTAGCTGAAGTACGGGCAGTTTTGGCACAGTTGAAAAGCCGGGCAGAAGACTTAGACCTTAACGGTAATGAGGTGGACTTGGTCGGCGAATCATCAGGGGCACAGTTAGCAGTCTTAACAGCGGCTTCAGTCACTGCCGGGGTGAAGCTAGGTCGGATTGCTACAAACGATACTTTAGGAGACTTGCCGGAGATTAAACATGTGATTGCAAATTATGGTCCCTATGAATTTGACCAGTTCGCTGAACAGTTTAAAAAAGAAGGGAACCAGCCAAAGTATACAGAATCAGGACAAGCAATTTCCTTTGAAGGTTTAGCTTTAGCCGGGTTAAATGTTCACGAAAACCCAGTCGGGGTTAGTCAGGCTAATCCGGCGAATTATTTTACAAAAGAAATGCCAGCACTTTTAGTTTATGCTGGGACGAAAGATCAAGTGGTGCCATATGAGCAGAGCCAAGACATGGTTGACCGCTACCAAAGAATGGTTGGCCGCCCAGCAGATTTCCATTTGATTGATGGCGCACACCATGGTATCCAGGATTTCGATACTGAAAAAATTTATCAAGAAAAGTTAGCTTTTCTTAAGTCATAAAAAAAGAGCTCCGATATTATTCGGAGCTCTTTTTTTATGACAATAGGTCGGATACGATTGGGTCAGATTCAGCAAAAATTAACGTGTTGGAATAGGGGCGGGGGATAACCGTCATAAACCACTTTTGACCCTCAAGGGGGATCCCTGAAATGTAAAACTTATTAACTGGTTGGTTGTCCTTGTTGAAGACAGTGTAGGTCTTAGGGTCAACTTTAATTGTATTTGGTAGTAGAGCAGAACCGTCCGCCTTAGTCAACCGGTCATCACCACGGATAAGCCCCTGCTTTTTAAGTGATTTAACGAGTGGGTTTTTAGCGATACGAAAATCAATTGGGCCCAAACGTGATTCGATTAAGGCATCACCTTCAAAATGTTGACCAAACTTGTCAGTGGCAGTGTAGCGATTTTCATCATGACCAATTTTAAATGATGGGCCGGCAATAGTAATAATGCCAGCCTCCATCAAAGCCAAAAGTTGCTTTGCTCGAATTAGTGGCGGCCCGACAGACAGTTGCCGGTCAAAGAGTTTGAAATCTTTTAAGAAAGTGCTGTAGTCGTCGTTATTAAAGAAACCTTCATTATAAAGTGTTCGAACCGTGCCACGCATATCCCGCAAAATATCGTAAGGACCAGTTAATGGCGAAGCGTCATTGCCAAGTGAGGCTGAATCAATGTCTGACCGAAGGTGGTCCATCAAAAGATCCTGGTAGTGGTCGCTTGAATGAACATCAATAATCGGATTAGCTTGCTTATCCCAAGAAATTTTGGTTTCTAAGTTTAAATCAAATTCTTGGTTGACAGTGCCCCAATTGCTTGGTTCGGCCAAGTAATTAATGATACTGTTCTTGGTTTCCATGCTAAGTTCATTCAAAAGGTTGACCTGGTTAATCAATGACTTGTAGGTTAGTTCATTATCAAGTAAACAACGGAAGTCTTTATAGGGAAGCTTTCCATTATTTTCAAAGGCAATCTTTTTCAAGCGGTCCAAAGTAAAGAACCGTGGTTGGTATAACTCAGTAGCACTTTTTTGGTTCTTTCCTCGGGCCCGAGGTGGAAGACCAGATCCAGATCCCGCAACAATTTTGGGTTCATGACCTGATGGAACATAAGTTAAAGAAGAATCTTCGTTCGTAATGAAGGTGCCCCCTTTGCCAGCTGTTAATGACAGTAAGTCGTCAAAAAATGACAGGCCTAGTCCTTGCATAATCACACTGTCGTTTTCATTTAACTGCGTAAATGGGTTTTCAGCAGGGTGTGAGGCAGGAAAGTAAAAGAAGCCATTTTTGCGGGCAAAGTCTTGGTAGTCTTGTTGCTCGTCGTTTAACTCAGAATCTAGGTGGCCAGGTGCCAAGACAACCGCATCAGCCGGGAAATTAATGCCTTCGTCTGTGGTAACGGTGAATTTTCCATTATCTTCAACGTGTAAGTCATTGACGGCGACTTGATGATAACGAATGACAAAGTTATCCGAGGCTGAATTTACTAATGTTTTGAAAAACCAAGAGGCATAAACGCCCATTAAGCCCCTAGAAGCATAGGTGTTTTTGGAGACCAAAGCCATAATTTCTTCTCGATAGGAATTTGAAAATTCGGGGTGTCCTTCGAGGTAATCAAGAGCATCTAACTGAGCCCAGGACAAAAGATTTGGCGTTTTGTGCCAAGATTGTTGTTCCTTAAAACCGTAATCGTTAAATAGGGTAACTTGGTTAGCAAAGGTATTCATCAAAAAAGTTTCGTTGTTTTTGATGAAGGGGTCCCAAATTCGGCCACCAACGGGAAATGGGTCAAATAAGTCGATTGTATAAGCGGTTTTTGGACTGGCCTCATGAGTAATTCGGTCAAGAATGGCCAAATTTCGTGGTCCAGCACCAATTAATGAAATTTGCATATGTACTCCAAAGTGAAAGGCAAACAAAGTTTGCCATCGAAACATCAATAATACAAAAAAACGTTTTGACAAATGAAGATTGCCAATAAGTTTCAATGTATATCAATCATAGGTAAAAAATCGCAAAAAAGCAAGGGGATAACCCATGACAAAGGGGGTATTCCTCTGCTATAATAAAATTATCATTTGTTGCAAAGGTCCTTGCTCTGGAGCAAACAGAAAGTTAGTGGTTGCTGAAAACTAACCCAACAAGAAACCGAGTTACACAACAAAAACAAAATGACGTTTTGTCTCGTTACGGACTATCCAGTGACCTTTTATTAGGTAATTTAGGTGGTACCGCGGAATTTTCGCCCTAATCGAATTCGATTAGGGCTTTTTATTTTAAAGGAGAAATGATGAATTTTATTGAAGACTTGAAGTGGCGTGGCGCTTTGAACCAAATTACAGACGAAGACGGCTTGCTTGAGGAAATGTCTGCTGGTCAAATCGGGGCCTATGTTGGAACTGATCCGACTGCTGATTCTTTGCACTTGGGGCACTTAATCCCATTTATGGTATTAAAGCGGTTCCAAAATGCTGGTGGTAAGGCAGTGATTATCGTTGGTGGCGCGACCGGTTCAATTGGTGACCCCCGTCCGACGACTGAACGGAAGTTGCTATCAGAAGAACAACTGAAAGGAAATGAAAAAGGCATTGCAGCTCAAGTTCAGAAGCTTTTTGGAACTGATGGCACAACAATCGTTAACAACGCTGATTGGTTGAGCCCGATGACTTTGCCAGAGTTCTTGCGTGATTACGGTAAGCTGTTTTCAATCAACGTGATGTTGAAAAAAGACGTGGTGGCTTCACGGCTTGAAACTGGAATTTCATTTACCGAATTCACTTACCAAATTTTGCAGGCCGTTGACTTCTTGCACTTATGGCAAGAAGAAAATGTCCGCTTGCAAATCGGTGGATCAGACCAGTGGGGGAATATCACTTCAGGGGTCGACTTGATTCACTCTGTTGAAGGACCAGAGGCGAAGGCCTTTGGTTTGACGATTCCATTGATGACGGATTCCACCGGTAAGAAGTTTGGCAAGTCTGAAGGAAATGCCATTTGGTTGAACGCAGAAAAAACATCACCATATACTTTCTACCAGTTCTGGTTTAACCAACGTGATGAAGATGTTGTGAAGTACCTGAAGTACTTTACCTTCCTCACTAAGGAAGAAATTGAAGCGTTAGAGGTTGAAGTCCAAGAAAATCCTGGTGGACGTCTCGGACAAAAGCGCTTAGCTGAAGAAGTAACGGCCTTTGTCCATGGCCAAGCAGCCGTTGAAGAAGCTGAAAAGCTTTCAAAGGCCTTGTTTGCAGGTGATGTTGCGACCTTGTCTGTTGACCAAATCAAGGACGTCTTCTCTGGTGTTCCAGGTTTTGAAACCAGTTCAGAAAAGCAAAATGTTGTTGATTTCTTGGTTGATGCGGGAATTGAAAAGTCAAAACGCCAAGCTCGCGAAGACGTGACGAACGGTGCGATTACGATTAATGGCGAAAAGCAGCAAGATGTTGACCACCAGGTTGACCCAGCTGCTAATTATGATGGCCAGTTTATCTTGGTTCGCCGTGGTAAGAAGAAGTACTTCTTGGGAACGGTTAAATAAAAGAAAAAAGCCCTTAAATGATATGAACCCCAAAATTAGGACATGTCATTGAGCGGCCTTTAGGACTGATGCCCGATATTCAATCGGCGTCAGTCCTTTTAGTTTGCTCTTAATTCGTTTTGTATTGTAATAGTGAATATATTCTTTGATGGCTTGATTGAGTTCTGAAATTG
>NZ_JCAOER010000015.1:0-18467 GCF_059579415.1 Fructobacillus sp. ChS1-6f1-1-27
GTCACCGATTGAATATCGGCAACCAGCCGCTTAGCGAACTAGTAAATATTTACTTTAGTTTTTGGGGTATACGTCATAACTAGGACTTTTATTTTGAAGGTGGCAACCGGAATCGAACCGGCGATCAAGGTTTTGCAGACCCATGCCTTACCGCTTGGCTATGCCACCATTAAGCGTTGAAACAACGCTTATAATTATAAAGAAAATTGGTCTAAATTACAAGTGAGAAATCAACCAGCAAGAGCGCTAACCCAACTTATTGTCCAAGAGGATTTGCTTCATTTCCTGGGCGATTTCATCTGACTTGACCCATTCGACAAAGTGGTCGGCTTCAAGGCCCAAGAAGTCATAATTTTTGTTGATATAAGCTTCGACTTTTTCAACGTGGGAAGACCGGGGAATGTTCATCTTCAAAATCCGGACAGACTTGATAAAGCCGTGGTCAGCCGCATACTCAGCCCGGGAATTTTCTGGGATATTACCGAGTTCATAGTAAATCGACCCGTCATTGCGGGTAATTTCTTCAATCAAATTAAAGGTCTGGTTCATCTAACAAGTGCCGTCCTTCCTTTTTGTATGAGTGTTCCACTAGCCAAGTAGCAAACCAAATCGATAGCAAAATACCAACCATCCCCAACAGCATGGTGGCGACTTCCATCCCAAGCAACTTCCCATTGACTAATTCAGCAATGGAATACTTCAAACGAATATACCAAATCAACAAAGGAATATTGGCCCCCAGCATTCCAAAGAACAAAGTGTTGACTGCTGTTCCAAGAATTTGGTTGCCAATCAAATGAGCATGTTCACTCAGTGATTCTTCTGTGATATCAGGCGACCGTTCGATGACTTCGAACAAGTCAGCCGTCACTGCCATCGAGGCCTCGGCAATCGCTCCCAAGGCAGAAATCACCATTACAATCACCACTAAGTGACCGTAATTAATTCCAACACTCAAAGACAAGCCTTCCAATTCATCTGAATTTTCCAAAGTATAGCCCTGGACCTGGGCGAAGTATTGGACAACAAAGGCCAAGACTCCGACTGCCAAAGAAACAAGCAAGGATGTCTGCCAGGCAATTGTCATTACCCGTGACCGGTCTGATGATAAGAAAATTGCCACCGACAAAATCATGACGGCAATCACGGCTGTGACAATCAAGGGGCTAAAACCTAAGTTAACCAGGACAATCAGCATGAAAATTAAGCAGAAATTCAAAGCCAAGCCAATAAAGGATTTAACTCCCTGCTTACCTGCCACCAAAATTAGTGAAGCCAGTAAGAAAATTAAGAGTAAGCCAACCGTATTCATGAGGCAGCCTCCTTACCTGGTCGGTGCTGGAGGACAAAACCAGTAATTCCAGCCGTAATTGGGACCGCCCAGACAATGCCAAGGGCAGATACAACCGTCTGCAAGATTCCCAGGTTCATGATTTGGTCTAAGATGTAAGACCAGTTATTACCATTGCGGAGCATCAAAATCACCATTGGCAAAGTCTCAGCGATAAAGATCATAAACAAAACGTTGGTCAAAGTGCCCAAAATTTCTCGGCCAATCGACATTCCCGACCGCCAGTATTCGCTAAAAGGCCGCTCTGCTGATTCTCGGTGCAAGCCAAAGAGACCTGCCACAATATCCGAGGATTCATCCATCACCGCTCCCAAGACCCCAATAATTGCTTGAGCGTAAAAGAGTTGAGATGGGACTTGGGTGACATAAGACATCGTTTCAAAGTGGACACCAATTCCACCGGTAATCCAAACGGCAAAGCCTAAGGCAACCATGGAGATCGCTGTCGTTGAAATGGTAGATAACAAGGTAATCTGGGCCTGCTTATTCCAACCCAAAACCAAGAACAAAGAGATTGTGGCTAAGACAGCACCCAAACCAGCAAACCAGGTAATGACCATCAAGTTTTTAACTTGCACATCGACCACCAGGGCTAGCACAAAAATCAAGGCATTGATTAGCAGTGACGCCAATAAGAAACTAGTCCGCTTGGGCTTGGCATACACAAAGGTGGCCACCAACAATAGGACAATCAAGGCCACCATGGTTGAGTCGCGCTTGATCATATCAATCCCATACCCACCGGTTTCATGTTTCAAAATGATTTGGTCCCCAACCCGGAAAGTCGTGTCCATCGTTTGTGACCCGGTAATCGCATTTGAAATCTTAACAACCTTATTCGACCGGTTTAAAACCTTCACGGTTAAGATTTGGTTTGCTTCGGTATCCTGGTTGTTAAACTCGTCGGTCGTCGTTGACTTATTCTCAGTTTTAACATGGGTGACCTGGCCAACTGGTTCCTGGTACAAAAAACTATCTGCTCTAGTAAGGAAAAAAGCTGCCACGGCAGCTAGTAAAATCAAAAATAAGTTTAAAACATGCTTTTTCATGAAAGCGTCCTTTCAGGGTAACCCCCGTCAGTCCAGCTTGTGGGCCAAACCGTGAGACCCGGCCATTTACCGGTTCAACCGCCGGTTTTCACCCGCCATTGCCACTGGCTTTGACAAATAAAGGACCCGTTGCATCAACCGAGCCGCCTTACCAGGTTCTTTCCCGTCCTTCGTCTGACCCAAGTACTGTTCTAATGACTGTAAATCAAAATTTGACGTAAAGCAAGTCGTTAATTCGTTTTGCATCCGGTATTCCAAGATAACAGCCAGGATTGAATCCCGGGCCCAGCTTGATAATGAATCAGCCCCTAAGTCGTCTAGGACAAGGACTGGTGCCGTTTTAGCCTGGTTCAAAACTTGGTCAGTACTCTGTGGATTATTATTTTTATTAAAAGTTGATTTCAATTGGTCAAGTAATGATGGCCAGTGAACCATCATGACCGGAATCCCTTCGGCGGCCAAGGCGTTGGCTAAGGCTCCCATCAGGTAGGTTTTTCCAATACCAAAGTCACCAGACAGGTAGATGCCCGGCACAAAGTTATCGGAAGCAGTTTCCTTTTTCGCTACCAAGGCATTGTAAGTCTGAACTGCCTGCAAAACAGCCGGTCCCCGGCCCTGGTCAGCCCCATCTTGCTTGGAAATTTCTTCCAAGTTCGCGTTGGCAACCGCCTTTGGTACCGCCAACTTTTTTAACATCCGCTGCTTGGTCTGGGCCTTTTGCGTCCGTTCATCCGCCTTATAAGTAACTTGAGGGTAACCCTTTTCCAAGGTCAGCGTTGGCAAGTAGCCCGGGTACAGTGAGTTTTCCGGGTTCTTCGTCCGCTTTTTTTGGATGACAAATTCAAATAAGTCCATCATCGACACTTCAAAAGCATCAGGCGCCAACTTGGCCTCATTTTCACGCCAAAAGGCCTGGATTTCGTCATCGCCCTTAATCATTTGTAAGGCGTGGGCCATCCGCTGGGATGAAATTTGTGGATATTTACTTTGAAAATCTTTTAGAACAGACCCTAAATCTTTCATCTTATCCCTCAATTCTTGTTGTGCTGACGTTCATTAAAGGCAGCAAAAACCTTAGCAGCCGATTCGGCATCATAGTCCTGCCCCTTAGCCTGGTCATTGTTGGCAAAGGTTGGCTCCACCTTTTGACTACGGTTTGACCACTGCCGGTTGGTGGCACTCCCCTGCTGACTTTGTCGGTTTTGACCCGCTTTTTGGTGGTCTAAGATTGCTTGGACAGCTTCGGGAGCCGTTTTAACCCGGGCCTTCGCCCAGTTGTTAGCAATCGCATCGACCAAGTTTCGTTTCAAATCCGCCTGGTCCATATTCACCAAAACTTGGTAAATCAAAATATTAATAACTGGAATTGGCAAGACCTTTTGGTCAACCAAGTCAGTCAAAATCCGGTTTTCTGACTGGGTCAAATACCCCTGGTTCTTTTCTTTAATTTGCTTGATAAAGTCGACTGGACTGAGGCTATCAGCTGCTTGGTAAAGGGCCTGGAACTTTTTCTGGTTAACCTTTGTTGGCCCTTGGCTTTCTGACTGAGTCGTTGCTTGATTGGCAGACGTTTTTACCTGGCTTGGCCGGGCCTGCTGGTTTCCCCAGTTAGCCTTCAAATAGGCCAAGAACCCATTTTTATTCAGCCGGTGGTCGTCTAAGTTGACCGACCGGGTAATGGCCGTTGCCAATTCTGCTTCCGTCAAGCCATACAAGACCTGCTGAGTCATAATCAGACTCTTTTCTTGCTTTAAGGCAGCCGCACTAATCCCATGGGTCAACGCCGTCATCGCCTCAAAGTCAAAGCCAGTCATCTGAAAGTCTAGCCCACTTGCTTTAGGTGGTTCAGCCGCAGCAATATTGACTTCTGGTCGCCCTTCCCGGGCTGGCATGTCAAACAACTCCAAGAAGGAGGCCGAAATATCCTCAGTTGCCGTCCCAGTAGGTAGGTTAGCCCCTTGACTTTGGTAGCGGGCAGCTAGGGTTTGAAACCGTTCTTCACCAACATAGTAGAAGAGAAGACCAGACAACAGGTCTTCTGCAAAGAAGTTTTTGGCTGAAACCGGGGCCTTAATTTGATAAGTATAACCCGGTTGGAGGCCGGCTGATTGGTAAAAGGTCTTAACTAATCCGACTCCTTCAAGCAACCGCCGCGACCGAACAAAGTCTGGGTTCGACAATGTCAAAGAGTCCAAAATCTGGTAGTGGTCGGACAAAGTAGTAACGCCCGCCAGGCTTTCTTGGACTAAGTAATGGTAAAGGGCGTAGGCCTTGGTTCCCAAAAAGGGCAGATAAAGGCTAAAGGTCCGGTCCAAGTCTGACAATGTCACCGGCTGGCTTGCCTGCAAGTAGGCCTTGTCCTTGGCCTGAAATTCAATTGTCTGCTGGTCCTGGTCCATTCCAAAAATCCTTATACTAGTTTATTTAAGTAGTCTTGTACCTGGGCGGCCAAGTCTTCTTTGGTCCCATTATTGTCAAAAACAACATCGGCCATTTTCACCTTGTCTGCAATTGGCAGTTGCGACTTAATCCGACTCTGGGCATCCCATTCGTCTAAATGGTCGCGCGCCATCAAGCGGTCGAGCTCCAACCGCTCGTTGGTTTCAACGACGATGATTTCATCAATCCAATCAACTTCGTTATACTTTTGTTCAAATAAAAGCGGGATTGCCACAAAGACAACCGGTTCATCACCAGCCCGCAAAAAACCAAGTTGGTCGACAATTGCCGATTGGATGGCTGGACTTGTAATCGCCGTTAGTTCCTTTAACCGGGCTGGGTTTTTAAAAACAATTTTCCCCAGGCGCTTCCGGTTCAAAACGCCGTTTTCAATTACTTGGGCGCCAAAGGCGTCCTTAATTTCTTCTAAGACATGTGAACCTGGTTCAACCACCCCACGGTAAACGAGGTCAGCATCAATCACTTTGTACCCAGCCTCTTGGACCTGCTTGGTCACGGCTGATTTGCCAGTTGCAATACTACCAGTAATCCCGATAACTTTCATTATGACTGCCCCTTCAGTGCTGCTTGTGCAAATACCTGGCTGGAATACACTACCCGGCAGGTATTAATGTATGGTAAGGCAATGATGTAACCAAAGCCAAGGGTGACAATGCCAAAGATGTGCCAGCCAATCAAAGAAAACTCCAATTTAAAGAGTTCCCACTTCCGGCCAAGCATCACCTTTCTTGAAATCGTGATGTAGTCTGTCAAAGACTTTTGCCGACGGTCAAAGGTTAAGTCCATCTTATAGGCATAGTAGGTCTGTGAATAAGAAAAGGGCTTAACGAAGAACGGAATAATTAGGATTGACCAGAAAAACTCCAAAATATTGACAACAAAGGCCAACATAAAGGCAGCAAAGAACCGGCCGGCTTGAAAGGCCTGAAGACCTGCTTTCACACCAACCTTTTCTTTTGGCTTTTGGAACTTATCAACAATCCCCCACCGGGCTGACCAAACAAAAACTGTCACAAGAGCATCGGTGACCATTGACCAGATGTAGCCCCCAGATTGGCTATCTAAAACCAAAGTGTTGTACTTTAAGTAGTTATAGGTCATGACTGCAGCGGCGGCTACGGCCATCAAAATTTGGAAAATTAAGTAGGCAATTACAACAGCATTGACCTTCAAAATCTGCTTAAAATTACCCTTCAGTTGTTGGCGGGCAGTATACTTTACTCGTTTACGAGAAATTGGTTCAATCTTATCCATGGGTTCCTTCCAGTTAATGCTTTCTAGCTGGTTTTACTTTATTTTTTAACTTGGCACTTAGGGCAGTAAGTTGTTCCCCGTTGGGCGACCTTGGTCTTTACCAAAGTTGTGCCACACCGTCGGCATTCCTCACCGGCCCGGCCGTATACATCGAGTTCATTTTGAAACTTACCGACTTCACCAAAGACGTTTGAAAAAGAATGAACGGTCGTGCCGTGGTGGTCAACTGCCCGCTTAATTTCAGCGATAATATTATCACGCAGCGTCTTGGTTTCTTTAGCAGTCACCTGGTCCGTTAAGGTCTCCGGGTTAAGCTGACTCTGCCACAAAACCTCGTCGGTATAAATATTACCCAACCCAGCCAGCTTGGACTGGTCGAGTAAGAAGGGCTTAATCATCCGGTGGGAACTTTGCAAGATGTCAGTTAAGTAATCAACTGATAGTTCTTCTGCCGTTGGCTCAGGCCCAATCTTGGCCAAACCGGAAACATCCGTCATCTCTTTACCAGTTGGAACCAGCTGCATCCGACCAAACCGCCGGGTGTCGTTATACATCAAGTCCCGGTCATCAGACAGGGTCAAAATTACCTCGGTATGCTTGTGGGGGGTTGAGTCTTTTGGTTCGACCGAATACTGGCCTTCCATCCGCAAATGAGACACCACCGTATAGTCATTAGACAGGCGGATTAAGAGGTACTTGCCCCGCCGGTCAATGTGGTCAATCGTCGCACCGGTCAGGGTTTCCTTAAATTCTTTTAAGTCGGAAACAACTGCCTTTTGGTAAGGTACTTTGACCTTTTCAATTGTAGCGCCCTTGACCAAGGCGGTTAAGCCCCGGCGAACGGTTTCAACTTCTGGTAATTCTGGCATGAAAAGCCTCCATTCCATTCAGGATGGCAAGGACCTTCTGATGGTAACCAACTTAAGTCCTAGTCTTTTCCCAAATCAAATTCAGTAATTTGTTTAATCGCTAACCGCAAAAAGACCACACCCTAGTCACGGTCACGAGTTGCCCACTTAGGCTTACCCTTATCTTTTTTCTTCCGAGCTTGGTGTTTCTTTTTCTTCGGCTTAGCCGACGTTAGCTGACCGACAGGTTGCTGACCAGCCTGGTGTTGACCTCTCTTGGTCCGGTTAGAACTTGACGAATCGGCTGACTTACTTTCACCTTGGTCCTTGTCAGAGCCGATAGCGACCGTATCCGCCACCTTAACGGGTGCTGGTCGGTCGGTTTCTTGGTTGGCCGCACCAGGCCGCTTCTTGGAAGACGACTTGGCGCTTTCCCAAGTAAACTTTTCCAAGTCATGCCCTTCTGGCACAACCTGCTTTAGCTTGCGAATATCATGGTCATTACCTAAGTTTAAGACCTGACCTTCCAATCCAGCCCGGCCTGTCCGACCAGTCCGGTGGACATAAGTGGCCTGGTTGTTTGGAATTTGGGCATTCACGACCAAGGGCAGGCCTTGGATGTCCAAGCCACGGGCAGCCACATCGGTCGCCAGCAACAAGTCTAATTTGCCAGCCTTAAAAGATTTCAAGGCATCAGCCCGCTTCAAGTGTGACTTTTCATTGTTACCAACGGACATCACGGAGGCGTGCTCGTGTCGTAAAGCCGCTTGAGCAGAGACCAAGGCCCCAATCGTATTAAAGAAGACCAGAGCCTGCTGGTGACGGCGGGCTAGTTCAATCAAAACTTTGTGTTTGGCCCGGTCATCAACGTGCAAGTAAGTATGATGGATTGTCTTTGGTGCCTGGTTTTCGATTGCAACTGGGACAACTTTCTTACCAAATAAGGTATCAACCCAGTCTAAATCAACTCCGGCTGTCGCGGAAAACAAGGCGACCTGGTCCAGTGGTGGCAGCAAGTTTGCCAAAGACCGCAAGTCCCCTTCGTGTTCTTCCACCAAGGTGGCATCGGCTTCATCGACCACCAACATTGAAATATCTTTAGTCTTTAAAGCCCCGCCATCAATCATGGTCAAAACCCGGCCCAAGGTTCCAACCAAAACGGCTGGCTTTTCCTTTTTTAACTTGTCAGCTTGGCGCTTACCATTGGCCCCACCAATCAGTGTGGCGACCTTAGCGCCCACTAAGCCGGCATAAGGCCGGATGACCTGGGCCAATTGAGCCCCAAGTTCTTGCGAGGGAGCCAAAATTAATAACTGGCTCTTTTTAGCCGTCAAATCCAACCGGGATAAGAGCGGCAAGGCAAAGGCCAGGGTCTTACCAGACCCAGTTGGCGCCATCCCATACAGGGATTCGCCAGCACTCAAGCGGTCAAACAACGCTGCTTGGATCGGCGTTTTTTCTTGGAATTGTTTATCAAAGGCCTCTTGTAGGGCTGGTAAAATCATGGTTTATCCTCATTTGCGGGTTGTTTTTGAAAAAACAACTATCTTATTCATTATAACAAAGGCCGGCTAATTCTTGGCCGGTCCTAGCAGAAATTTTTTCCAATAAAAAAAACCTGGGTTCCCAGGTTTAATCAGAATATTCAAAGACAAAGTTCGTATTATTAATCCGGACATCGTCCCCGTCTTTTGCCCCGGCTTCGCGGAGCTTTTTATCAACGCCCATGTGGCGGAGTTGGCGGGCAAAGCGCATAATCGTTGCTTCACGTTGTAAGTTGGTCATCGCGGCCAACTTTTCAACTTCTGGTCCAGAAATCAACCAAGAGCCAAATTCATCATCCCAAGCCACTGACAAGTCAGGAGTATCTTGCTTGAACTGGTAAATCTTTTCTTCCGGCGTTTCTTCCTCTTGCTGGTAAGCAGACGGTACTGGGGCTTTGTCAAGCATATCAGCGGTCTTGCGAAGCAAGTCATCAACCCCATCATGGGTCACAGCTGAAATCGAGACGATTTCAGGGACTTCCTTCAAACCAGAATCATCTTCAACCTGCTTTTTAAAGTCGACCAACAAGTCAGCTGAGTCAGGCAAGTCCATCTTGGTTGCCACCACAATTTGGGGCCGGTCCAAAATGGTTGGATCGTATTGTTCCAACTCAGTCAAAATCTTACGGTACTGGGTATAAGGGTCTTGCCCTTCAATTCCAGACATATCAACCAAGTGCAAGATGACCCGGGTCCGTTCAACGTGGCGGAGGAACTGGAATCCAAGGCCAACCCCTTCGGAAGCTCCTTCAATCAAACCAGGCAAGTCCGCCATGACAAAGTCACGGTCATCACTCAAGCGAACCATCCCAATATTGGGGTCAATTGTCGTAAAGTGGTAAGCCGCAATCTTTGGTTTTGCATTGGATACCACCGATAACAAAGTTGACTTTCCAGCAGATGGGAAACCAACCAAACCAACATCAGCCAAGACGCGGAGCTCCAACTTAATGTTACGGACTTGGCCAGGCTCACCGTTTTCAGACAGTTCTGGGGCCGGATTTGCGGGGGTCGCAAAGTGGATATTACCACGGCCACCACGGCCACCACGGGCCACCAACAAGGTCTGGTCAGCATGGACCAAGTCGCCCAAAACTTCACCAGTATCAGCATCCGTGATAATTGTTCCCTGGGGAACCTTAATCACCCGGTCTTCGGCTGAAGCCCCAGTCATCCCCTTAGTGCCACCTTTACCCCCCGATTGGGCCTTAAAGTGGCGGTTATAACGAAAGTCCATCAAGGTCCGCAAACCTTCATCAACCTTCAAAATAATTGAGCCACCATGGCCGCCATCCCCACCGAAGGGACCGCCCATGGCAACAAATTTTTCGTGTCGGAAAGAGACGATGCCATCGCCACCCTTTCCAGCTTTTAATTCAACTTGTGCTTGATCAACAAATGCCATGATAATGTCCCTTCCGGAACTTACTCCTTTTTTACAAAAAACGTTTTTAACTAATTAATTCTATCATAGGTAAAGCTGATTGCCTATGATTAAATCGGTCATTAGACCGAATCAATTCTTGGACTCTGATAACGACCAGTGGATAAGCTGGGCAGTTTTGGCAGAAATCCCCAGGGCTTCCAATTCTTCTGGCTTGGCTGCTTCAATCTTGGTAATCGAACCAAAATTCGACAAGAGCTTTTGCCGGGTCTTTGGTCCCACCCCAGAAATCGCATCCAACCTGGATGCCAGAGACTTCTTTGACCGTGACTGCCGGTGGAAGGTAATGGCAAAACGGTGGACTTCTTCTTGGATACGTTGGACTAAGAAGAACCCTTGCGACTTGTGGTCCAAGGTCACAACCTCTTCTGTCTTCCCATCAATCAAATCCGCCGTCTTGTGCTTGTCATTTTTGACCATCGCAGCAATCGGCAAGTCAACTAGGCCAAGTTCGTCTTCCAAAACTTCCTTAGCTGCATGGAGTTGGATTAAACCACCATCCATCAAAACCAAGTCCGGCAAATCGGCCCCCTCTTTTAATAAGCGCGAATAACGCCGGCGGATGACTTCTTGGGTTTCCAACCATTCATCGGCATGGTCAGTCGACTTAATCTTGTACTTTCGGTACATATCCTTGTTCGGCCGACCATCTTCAAAGACCACCATCGCCGATACAATCTCTTCCCCCTGGGTATGGGAGTGGTCAAAGGCCTCAATCCGGTGGCCCATCGAAATGCCAAGGGCATCCGTGATTTCCTTCATCGCCCCGGCGGTCTTTTGCTCGTTTAATTCCATCAAGCGGAACTTTTCTTCCAAAGCAATCCGAGCGTTCTTACCAGCCAGGTCCAAGAGGTCCTTCTTTTCCCCACGGACTGGTGTTCGGACTGGTAAGTCTAAGGCCTCTGATAACATCTGACTATCAACATCCTTTGGCACCAAGATTTCCTTAGGCTTTTGGATATTTTTTTGCAAATAAAACTGCTGGATATAGGTCGTTAACTCATCAACCCCGTCACCAACGACCGAGAAAGTCTGCTTACTTTGCCGGATCAACCGAGCTTGGCGCAAAAAGAAGACCGAAACGGTAATCCAGCCCTTGTCCAGGTAAAAGTTAAACAAGTCTCGGGGCGTTGAATCGTTCGACAAGACCCGCTGCGATTCCACCGTTTCATCGATATACTTCAACTGGTCGCGTAAGTCAGCGGCCCGTTCAAATTCAAGGCTTTCAGCTGCTTCGTCCATTTGCTTAGACAACCGACTCTTGACCACCCTCGTATCCCCAGACAAAAACCGCTTAATCCGGTCAACCTGGTCATCATACTCAGCCTTTGGCACCGTCCGAAAGCAGGCCCCCAAGCACTGCCCCATTGAATAGTACAGGCAAGGCCGCCCTTGCCGGCCCTTGCACCGCCGCAAAGGATAGTTTTTCTCCAAAAAGTGCAGGGTTTCCTGCGCGGCGTAGACATTTGGGTAAGGACCAAAGTAAAAGGCCCCATCTTTCTTCACTTCTGATACCAAAGCCATCCGCGGGTCCCGTTCGTTCGTGATTTTGATATAGGGATAGCCAGTCCCATACTTCAAGCGGATATTATAGTAGGGTTTGTACTTTTTAATCAGCTCGTTTTCGAGCAGAAAGGCTTCCTTGTCAGAATTGGTCACGATAAAGTCAAAATCGACAATGTTGGCCACCAATTCGGCCGTTTTACCGGTATGGTCCTGCTTAAAGTAGGACCGGACCCGGTTCTTTAAATTTTTGGCCTTACCGACATAGATAATCTTGCCCAAGCGGTCCTTCATTTGGTAAGAGCCAGGTTCGCCGGGGAGTAAGGCTAATTTATGTTCAAGGTGTTCTGAAATGTTTGCTAGCATACCTTCATTATAACCTTTCTTATATACGAAAAAATCGCCACGGATGGCGACTTTTTTGTGAAATTATTTTACTTTTCGTTGTAGTTAACCGCAGCAGTAACAAAGCTGTGGTACAAACCTTCGGGCTTGTTAGGCCGTGAAATAAATTCGGGGTGGTACTGGGCAGCCACGAAGAAGTCGTTCTTCGGATATTCGATCACTTCCATCAACTTGTTATCAGGTGAAGTTGCTGAGAAGACCATGCCGTTCTTTTCAAATTCAGCCCGGTAATCCAAGTTGAATTCGTAACGGTGACGGTGGCGTTCGTCAACTTCTTCTTGGTTGTCATAGGCAGCAGCAGCCTTTGACCCTTCAAGCAAGCAAGTTGGGTAGTACCCCAACCGTTGGGTTCCCCCAAGGTCAGTGACTTCGTTTTGGTCATTCATCAAACCAATAATTGGGTGAGTTGTTTCTGGGTTCAACTCAGTCGAATTGGCGTCCTTATAGTTCAAGACGTCCCGGGCAAATTCAACAGAAGCCAACTGCATTCCCAGACATACCCCTAAGAATGGAATGTTGTTTTCACGGGCATACTTAATCGCTTGAATCTTACCTTCGGTTCCACGGGGGCCAAAGCCTCCAGGAATCATGATGCCGTCCATCTTACCAAGCAAGTCTGCCACATTGTTTTCAGTAACTGTTTCAGAGTTAATGTGGTCGATTTTCACATCCGTGTCTTGTGAGTAACCGGCGTGTTTCAAGGCTTCGTTGACAGAGATGTAGGCATCTTGCAAGTCGGTATACTTACCAACCACCGCAACATGGATATCCTTCTTCGGGTTCTTGATTGAATCAACCATGGCTGACCATTCGGTCATATCAGCTGCTGGTTGGTCCAATTGCAACTTGTCCAAAACCACTTGGTCCATTCCTTGTGCTTGTAAGTTCAAAGGAATTTCATACAAGGTTTCAACATCGCGGGATTCAATCACGGCCTTTGGATTAACGTCAGTAAAGGTCGCCAACTTATCCTTCATGCCATCGGTCAACGGCTTTTCAGTCCGCAAGACCAACATATCTGGTTGGATACCAAGTGACCGCAAAGTCGTCACGGAGTGTTGGGTTGGCTTGGTCTTGGCTTCGCCAGCCGCTTGCAAATAAACAATCAATGAGGTGTGGATGTAGAAGACGTTATCATTACCATAGTCGGACTTCATTTGCCGGAGAGCTTCGATAAATGGCAATGATTCAATATCGCCAACCGTTCCACCAACTTCGACGATGACAACATCGGCATCCGTTGATTCACCGGCAGCAACAATCTTTTCCTTAATGGCGTTGGTGATATGTGGGATAACTTGAACAGTAGCACCGTTGTAGTCACCCTTCCGTTCCTTGGCCAAGACTTCGGAATAAATCCGGCCAGTCGTCACGTTGGAGTACATGTTGGTGTTGATGTCCATGAAACGCTCGTAGTGGCCCATGTCCAAATCAGTTTCCAACCCATCACCCGTCACATAGGTTTCACCGTGTTGGTAAGGAGACATGGTACCAGGGTCAACGTTGATGTATGGGTCCAACTTCGTGATGGCCATCTTCAAGCCGCGGTTTTTTAACAAGCGGCCAAGTGATGCCGCTACAATTCCCTTTCCAAGAGAAGAAACGACTCCACCGGTAACAAAAATATACTTGGTTTGCTTCTTTGCCATAATGCCTCCTATGCTTGCTTGACACGCACCGAAACTATGGTTTTAGTCCCAGTTTTTCTTATAAAAATAGAAAGACTCCCAAGCAGAGCTTGGGAGCCGAAAAGTCATTCACATTCAGTTACACTAAATGTGAGCCCTAATATATATTACAGATTGACGGGGGCAATGTCAAACGTTTTTTAAGTTAAAATGCATCTTCATATCAGCATCCTATCGTAACTTATTAAATCATTTAATCCCGAAAAGCAGTCACCTGCTTAAAATAAGTACGAGAAGTCAACTTGTAAATCAAGAAGTAAATCATAATCATCAAAGCAATCGTACCAGCCATAATGCCATAAACAGCACTTGTCATAGGTACAGCAAAGACTAAGATGAGCTTTTGAATCATCGGAAAGGAGAAGCCAAGATGAACAATTGAAACAACAATCGGCAATCCGAATAGCCAAACAATCTGCGAACGAATTATCTTTTTTATTTCACCCTCGGACATACCAACCTTTTGAAGAATTTCAAACTGTTCCTGGTCAGCTTTCCCTTCAGAGATTTGCTTATAATAAATCATCAATCCGGTCGCTAAGATAAATGACAAAGAAAAGAGAATTCCAATGAAGAAGAAACCACCATAAAGGGCATTAGCCATTTTTTTGTTACTTGCTTTATCTTGAACATCCAAAAATGGATTTTTAGACTGCTTTTTAATGTCAGCATAGAAAGCATCTTTTTGTTTGGTGCTACCGGTCGTATTTAAGTAGAACTGCTGACTCTCCTTTTGGTCAAAACCAAGTTGCAAACCGCGATTTTCATAAGAAGAGGTCAACTCAGACACATCGACATAACTGTTAATAAGTGACTGATAGGCCGAATTAGTTGTAACAACAATTAATTGTGGGTAGAGTGAACTCCTTGGATAACCAGGTAAGGCACCATGGATACTTTTGACCTGATAATTTTGTCCATTCATTTTTAAGGACTTGTCTTTCAAGATTTTGGTATCGGAAGCTGTCTTCCCTGCCCCCTGATAAACAACAACTTGCTGATTAGATAACTTTATCTTCTTTCCTGTCAATTGTTGGTAATTTTCTTGGTTCATGAAGGCAACATTGCGGGTTTGGCTTTTAGCAGAAGAATCACTCTTCAAAATTTTACCAGACTTGTTTAACGTCAATAATTCCGAAGTTGAAGTTGTTATCTTATAAGCTTTTTTAACGTTAACACCTTCATTTTTAGCCAATTGCTTAATATCATTCATGGACAAATCGTTAGCCGTTGTACTGATAACAGTGTCAGTTGGAAAAAGGTTGTTCATTGAGTTCGTTTTTCCAAAGAACATTGCTGCAGTCGTCAAAGCAACAACTAGCGTCATCGTTGAAAGCAAGGTGATGGAAGCAAGGCCCACAGCATTTTGCTTCATCCGAAAGAGCATATTAGAAACCGTAATAAAATGTTTACTTTGGTAGTAATAACTTTGGTTTTTCTGCAGTGCTTTCAATACCAGAGTTGATGCTGCTACAAAGAGTAAATAAGTCGCCAAAATAATCAAAAGTGCGGCAATAAAGAACTGCTTGACAGCTTTGATAGGCGTCGGCACCGTTAGGGAGAGACTATAACCGACAACCAAGGCAAGAAATCCAAGTAGAAAGAAAATCCAGCGGTTCTTGGGTTCACTTTCAATTTTCTTTTCCGCCTTCATCAAATCTAAAGTCTTAGAACGGTAAACGGCAACAGTGTCGACAATCGTCAAAACCAAGAAAATAATATAAAAAATCAAAACCGTAAAGAATAAGGCGGGTAGTGAAAAGTTCATTTGGAAACTAGTTCCGTCAATTAACTTGATTAAAAGCAAAATCATAACCTTAGCAAAGACAAAGCCAGAAGTTAAACCAGCAACCAAGCTAAAGGAAAAAGAAAGAATTTGTTGAACCAAAGAGATTTTTAGTAAATCTTTTTTTTGCATGCCAAGGATACTGTATAAACCGAATTCTTTCTGCTTTCCCCGATTTAAAAAAGAATAAGAGTAAATCATGATTACTACAGAAAGCAGCCCAATAATAACCTGCCCCAACACAAGGAGCAAGCGAACAACATCGGCCATCATAAGCCCTTTAACACCTGGGGCGTAAATCAAAAGTTGCATCAAAAAGTTCAACGCAACTGCTGAAGAAGTAGCCAGTAAAAACGGTAGGTAGTTTTCCTTATTTTTTCGAATTGAATCGAAGGCAAGTTTGAAATAAAACATTTTAAGACTGCCCTCCCAACAAATTTGTCATGGCTTCATTAATGGCCAAAAGCATCTCTTGTTCGGACTTATCTCCCCGGTATAATTGGTGGAAAACCGTCCCATCCTTAATAAAGAGTACCCGACCAGCGTATGCCGCTGAAAGTGCCGAGTGCGTCACCATGAGAATCGTTTGACCAGACTGATGACAGTCATCAAAAAGGTTCAAAATGTCAGTGGTATTCTTAGAATCCAAAGCTCCGGTCGGTTCATCACAGAGCAAGAGCTCTGGTTTAGTAATTAGCGCACGACCAATAGCAACACGTTGTTGCTGACCACCCGACAATTCATAAGGGTACTTGTCTAACAAGTTGCCAATACCAAGTTGTTCAACCAATGTTTCTAGCTTTTTTTCTTTACCCTTCGTGTTTTTAGCTAACACCAAGGGCAGGTAAATATTGTCCCTGACTGTCAACGTATCGAGTAAGTTAAAGTTTTGAAAAACAAAACCCAGATGATCTCGTCGAAAGGCGGCTAAGTCTTTGTCTTTCAGGTTAGCTAAGTCGTCATCTTTTAAGAGGATATGGCCAGCAGTTGGTTTATCCAAAGTAGCGATACAGTTCAGTAAGGTCGACTTACCAGAACCAGATTCCCCCATAATGGCAATAAATTCACCCTGGTCAACTTGGAAGTCCACGTCTTTTAAGGCCTGAACTTTTTGAATGGAACGCTTTGACTTGTATTCTTTTTTTATGTGATTAACAGATAATAGTGTCATTATTTGACTCCTTAATTTATGGTGTCTTTAGCTTAACGTAAAAAGGACAACCCCCGTGCTAACAGCACAGACAGTTATCCTTACAATCTTGTTAGCTTGAAAGAGCCCGTTGTCGACAGTCAATAATCACGGTCGTTCCTTTCCCGATGTCAGACTTAATCTGAATTGAATGGCCCAGTTTGCCTAATACCTCTTTAACTAAGTATAAGCCAAGACCAGAAGCATTATCTTCCACTCGACCATTAAAGCCTGTGTAGCCTTGGTTAAATACCTGAGGCAGGTCAGCTTTATCGATACCAATTCCACTGTCTTGTATAATAATCTGCTGGTCAACTGTACAATTAATGGTCAATCCACCAACTTTTGTATACTTAATTGCATTGTAAATTACCTGTTCAAGTACAAAGGTCAGCCATTTCGAATCGGTCACCACGTTAAAGTCATCTTCCCCAAGACTCAACGACAAGTTTTTTTCAATAAAGAAAGTCTTATACTCTTTGATAACTTTTAAAACTAGACTCTTAGCTGATACAGAATCAAAGAATAAATCAGCAGAAATGTCTTGTAAGCGAATGAAAGAAAGAAGCATATCCAAATATTGGTTAACCAAAAAGAGTTGTTCACTAGTCTGCTTACCATCAACAGTGCCAGTTTGATTCATCAAATCTAAAACTGAGAGGGGCACCTTAATTTGGTGGACCCAAAGAGCATAGTAGTCTTTCATTTGCTGGCTTTCAAGACGTTGCTCATCGACCAAGTCAGCCTTTTCAAAAAGAGTTCTCTCAAGCAATTCCAATAAGAGTTTTTCCTGACTACTTGTCGCTACTTCCCGTGACAAAGTTTCCAGACTTTTTTCGGTCATTGCTTCTTGAGCCTTTTGCCGTTTTTTCTTCCAATAAAATATCAAACAGGCAGTCAAAACAACGAGTACATAACATTCTGGTAATAACAAATCGAAAAAAAGAGACAGTTTACCAGTTTGAAACCCAGTCACCCAGACTTCTAGCAAAACCATTAGTAAAAAAAGTAAATACAGCGACCGATGATCCTTTAAAAAAGCTTTGGTCTCTTCTACAAAGTACTTAATCATGGAGCATCAGCCCCTTCCCTTTAACCGTTTGTAAGACTTTGTCAAAATCAATCACCTTAGTTTTTGTCCGAATACGGTTCACCATGACCGCCAAAGTGTTACGGTCAACAAAAAGTTCGTCATCCCAAAGGGCGGCCATCAGATCCTCCTTACTGACCACTTGACCCGCTTTTTCAAACAAGGGAAAGAGTAACTTCGTTTCGTTTTTGCTAAGAGAGATGGACTGTCCGTCCCTTACCAGAATATTTTCCAGAATGTTCAAAGAAAAACCAAAAGCTTGCACCTCGGCGGAACTAGTTGCTTTTCCCTCATTCGTACGACGAAGAAGAGCCTGAATCTTCACAATTAATAAATCTAAATTGAAAGGCTTAGTAACATAATCGTCGGCCCCAAGATTCATGGCCATAATTTGATCAGTATCTTCTGCTCGCGAGGAAAGAAAAATAATCGGTAGCTGTGATTTTTGCCGAATCGCCTGGGTCCAATAAAAGCCGTTGAAGAAAGGCAAATTAACATCCATCAAGACCAAGTTGGGTTCAAATCCCTGTACCTCTTTCGTCACTTGATGGAAGTCTTGGCAAGCTTCTATGGAAAATCCCCAACCCGTAAGGCCCTTTTCCAAAAGGCTAACAATTTCTTGGTTATCTTCTATAATGAAAATCTTTGCACTCATAGGGGTCCTCAAATCCGTGTAAAACTGATTCTATCTTAACATATGCCATTAGTGCCCATTATTATGAACGTCTGGTTTGATGAAAACGTCGAACAATCAACGCACAAAAAAAGCAGCTAATCACTGATATGAACCCCAAAATTAGGACATGTCATTGAGCGGCCTTTAGGACTGATGCCCGATATTCAATCGGCGTCAGTC
>NZ_JCAOER010000026.1:0-842 GCF_059579415.1 Fructobacillus sp. ChS1-6f1-1-27
TGAAGCGACGACGAATGCGATTCTTAACAGTTTGACCATTTGGTCCCGGATAAGAATTATATTTCCGAATTTTCTTACGATAACCCAAGGCTTGAATGCCCATGATTTTCATTAACCGTTGGACACGTTTATGGTTAACTTGTTCAAAGCCTGGAACGCGGCGTAAGGCTGCGTGTACTCGTAAAACACCGTAATAAGGGTTGGCTTCTGCTATCTTTCGAATCGCTTCTTTAATGGCCTGATCAGGGTCAGCTTGTAAGAATCGACGACGCCAATAGTAATAAGTTGCGGGTCGAATCGGTGCATAACGAAGTAATAGGCTCTGTTTATAAACCGCCTCGAGTCGAAAAATAGCTTGGGCAACTACTTTAGGAGTCCATCTTTCTTCATCGAGGCCAATTCTTTTAAAAGGGCGTTCTTCACCTCTAACTCTTGAACTCGCTCTTCCAGTTCAGCGATTTTAGCCTGGTCACTTTGCTTTTTGTTTTTTCTTAATGCTTTTAATTGCTTGGGTTTGGTCATCGGAGGTCTTCCTTTTTGTAATGACCTTAACCCATCTTCTCCCTGCTGTAAATAGATTTTTCGCCACTGGTACATTTGAGCGATACCAAGATAGCCGAAATGAGCGGCAGTTAGAACATAGGAAGCTTGATTTTGAACCATCCAAGTCGCCACTTCAATTCGAAATTCCGAAGTGACTTTAGGTGGTTCGGTAAAGATTTTGGGACCATGATGTTGATAAGCAGCTAACATCATTCGCAATTTTGACCGTTGGAGGCCATATTTTTTTGCAATAGCACTAATTGAATTTTGATGCGATAAACATTCGTTAATTGCCTGTA
>NZ_JCAOER010000027.1:0-842 GCF_059579415.1 Fructobacillus sp. ChS1-6f1-1-27
CGCAACGTTCATCGGCGCAGGGTGAGTCGGCCCCTAAGGCGAGGCAGAGATGCGTAGCTGATGGGAAGTTGGTTAATATTCCAACACCGTTGTTAAATGCGATGGGGGGACGGATTGCGAAATGTGAGCGGGTGATTGGTTGTACCCGTGACTGGTACTGAGAAGGTGGTTAGGTAAATCCGGCCGCGTAATTCAAGGTATTGGTGCGAAGCGAATTTATTCGTGAAGTCATAGGAAGTGGTCCCAGGAAAAGCCTCTAAGCTTCAGTTTAACAATGACCGTACCGCAAACCGACACAGGTGGACGGGATGAATATTCCAAGGCGCTTGAGAGAACTCAGGAGAAGGAACTCGGCAAATTAATACCGTAACTTCGGGAGAAGGTATGCCCTAGTAGCGTGTTAAAGCGCGAATGGGCCGCAGAGAATCGGTGGCTGCGACTGTTTATTAAAAACACAGCACTCTGCTAACACGAAAGTGGACGTATAGGGTGTGACGCCTGCCCGGTGCTGGAAGGTTAAGTGATGGGGTGCAAGCTCTTGATCGAAGCCCCAGTAAACGGCGGCCGTAACTATAACGGTCCTAAGGTAGCGAAATTCCTTGTCGGGTAAGTTCCGACCTGCACGAATGGCGTAACGATGGCCACACTGTCTCCTCCTGAGACTCAGCGAAGTTGAAGTGTTTGTGATGATGCAATCTCCCCGCGGCTAGACGGAAAGACCCCATGAACCTTTACTGTAGCTTTACATTGAATTGTGAACCGGCCTGTGTAGGATAGGTGGGAGGCGTTGAATTACGGTCGCCAGATCGTAGGGAGCCATCCTTGAAATACCACCCTGGTTT
>NZ_JCAOER010000016.1:0-18189 GCF_059579415.1 Fructobacillus sp. ChS1-6f1-1-27
GCCTGTAGTTTAGTTTCTATCGAAATTTTAGTCATAAAAATACCCCGAAAGTACTTTAACTTTCGGGGTATACGTCACAATGGTTGGACTCATTTATTATGATTTAACATTTAAGATTTTCACTTCAATTTCAACGCCGTTTGGCAATGGAACTGAAACGGTATCACCCTTGTGCTTACCCAAAAGGGCAGCGGCCATTGGTGATTCATTTGAAATCTTGCCGGCCAATGGGTCAGCTTCAACGGAACCGACAATCGTGTATGATTCTGGCTCTTCATCTGGAAGTTCTTGGAAGGTTACTTCCTTACCAAGGGTAACTTCGTCTTGGTCAGCGTCATCGGCTGAAATAATTTCAGCGTTTTCAATCATTTTTCGAATCGTTACAATTCGTCCTTCAACAAAGGCTTGTTCGTCCTTTGCAGATTGGTATTCAGAGTTTTCTGATAAATCGCCATATGAACGCGCGATTTGGATGCGCTTAGTGATTTCCGGACGTTGGTTGGTAATCAAGTCATCAAGCTCGGCTTGCAACTTGTCGCGACCTTCGGCCGTCATTGGAAATGTTTTTTCTTCTGCCATGCGATTTCTTCCTTTCAGTGCTGACTAGCACAAAAAATACAGCAAATTGAATATATCACGGACCTACCGTTGGTGCAAGCGTCTTGGCGATTTCTTTTTCAGGTAGTACCAAGTCGTTAAGAAATCAACTAAGACTAGACTAATCAAGATTCCAGGCACTAAGAGTGGCGGCGTATAAGTTAATACCAAAGTATGGCGGCCTGGCTTGGTCTTGATGGCAATCAGACCATCAGCCACCTTTTTAATTGGGACCGTCTTGCCATCAACCTTGGCATGCCAACCTGGAGTGGCTGGGATACTGGTCATAATCAGCGAGTGGGCCTTGGTCGTTGTGATTGTTCCCTTAATTTTACGAGAATTAGAGGAAGTTATTTTAATCGGATTTTGTGCTAAGGACTTTAACTCAGCATTAACAGCTGACTGGTCAAAGTAGAATAGGCTCAAATCATCAAGGTACCGTTCGTTGGCACCGTTTAACAAGGTGATTGTTAAGACCTGTTGCTTGCCGGCCTGGCCCTTAACTAGGTTAAGAGCGACCGTGTGTTGGTAAGAGGTATTTTGCGTTAAGGTTTGTCCATTTAATTGGACTAAGACGTCATTTAAGCTCAGGGCTCCGCCAATATTTAAGTAGTAAGAATCGTTGGTGGTTGGCGTGAAGGTTAGTGTCAAGGTTCCAATTTTATTTTGGTCAATTTTTTGAATAGTCCCGCCAGTTAAGTTGGTGGTCATCGTCAAATTATCTTTGGCCAAGACCGTGAGTGGTGCTTGGTACAAGAGGTACTTGCTTGACCCGACTAAGGAGTTCAAGAGGCTTTCTTGGTTGGCCAATGGGTAGCGGACAGAAATCGGCATTGAAAGGGCCTTGGTGGAAGCTGCGTAAGCAACTGGTAAGGCAGACTTATTTTCTTTTAAGGCCCAACCAGAGCCAGTAGCGACAGTTTTAGCGTTATTATAGTCCGGTCGAGTACTTTGCTTCATATAAGAGGCAACATTTGGTAGGGAGCTGGTCCCGGTTAGATAATACTTAAAGGATAGCAGTGAATCGGTAATGACTGTTCCATTACTGTAGTTTAAGCGAGCATCACCCTCGATTTGTCCCATATTACTGTAGAAATTGGCACTGGAAACATCCAACAAGGATGAGAAGTGGCTGCCACCCTTAATGCCGGCTAAGAAACCATCATTATAGGTCCGTTGGAGTCCCTCAGCAATCCGGTACCAAGACTTATCGTGCTTTGTTGCGGCCTTTTTAACGGCGGTCAACCGGCTCGCCCCTGCTTGGTAGGAACTTTCAGTCAGATAAGACAGGTTATTCAATGTCCGACTGGCATTGAGACCTAAGAAACTTAAAGTAATAACAAATAAAATAATGAACTTGCTCCCTTGGTGAGGCAGGATTAAAGCAATGACGGTTGCTAAATAAGCAAATAAGAAAATCAGAAGACCATTCTTATCCAAGTACGAGGTGGTCTTCATTTGCGTGGCCCCCCAGGCTGTTAGAGCAAGGATGCCGGCTAAGAAAACAAACCGGGCAACCAGGCCTGGTTGCCATTCAGGACGAAAGCCCTTGGCGGCCATCACAATTAATAGGAAAGAAATTAAAAACGAGAACCGGGCGGGGTACCAAACGGGGTACTGTCCACCGTGGAAGAGCAAAACAAGTGGGGCCCAGGTAGTTGCTAGGACTAAGATGGCTAAGATCAAAAAGCCAAAGCCTTTTTCAAACCAGTTTGATTTCTTGCTGGCAAAGTAGGCCCAGATTGCTAGGACGATGATTGGACCAACTAAGAAGTTGGCCTGGCCGGTTTGCATTTGGTCAAAGTCAAAAGAGCCTGGAACAAATTTCAATAAAAGGTTCAAGGGGTTGTTGATAAAGTTCCAAGAAAGGGTTGTATTGTGGGTGGTTTTGCCTAATTGAAGTTGGGCGTAAGTTGGCAGCCAGAGCCAGGCGGTCGCTAGGATACCAATCAACCCCGCAAAGGCGGTTTGCCAAAGAATCCGGATGCGGTTACCAGAAAAGTCTCTTGATAATAACCGCCAAGGGAGGTACATCAATAGGAAAAGAGCAATCATCCAAGCGATGTAGTAGTTGGTGATGATGGTGACAACCAAAAGAACTGCAAAGGTTTTCCACCCCCGACCTTTTAATAACTTTTCAAAGGCCAGGATTAAAAGTGGCAAGATAGCGGCTGTATCAAGCCATAGCAAGTTCAGGTCGTTGGCAATAAACCAGGCTGACAGCGGGTAATTGATCGCGAAGAGGGTTACCCAGTAATCAGAGAGCCAGCCCATTTTTTTAATCAATGTTGCCATTGAAAAGCCGGCAAGACCAATCTTTAAGACGGTTACAAATAAAATCCAAACGGGAATGGTCTTTGGAGTAGCCAACAAGAATAAGAGGTTGAAGGGCGACATTAAGTAGTAAGACCATTCGCCGACCATGTTGCCACCAAGGCCAGATGAAAAGGAATAAAGCAAAGCACTTGGATCGCTTAAAAGGGTGTGTTTAAACTGGACGAAGTAGTCCAGGTATTGCTGGCCCAAGTCGACTGTTAGAATGGTTGATGACCCAAAGGGGGCCATTTGCCGGCTGGCAAAGTAGAGAGTCATTAAAATGACGGGGATGAAGAAGGCCAGGGCTGTATTTGACAGGAAGAAATTTTTCAGTTGAAGCGTGTGTTTTCTCATATACATAGAATACCAAAATTATCGGAAAATTTAGCGTTAAAATTAGTTTTTATGGTACAGTAGAGGAGATTAATCTTGTATTAAATTGGAAGAATAAACATGAAAAGCAATCCTTATCTTGAAGACCATGATAAGCATGACGCCCGAGCCAACTTACCGACACGGTTGAAGTTGCTCTTAGGGGTTGTGATTGTCTTGATCTTAGCCTTGGTCGCTCAGCTGGCTTACTTGACGATTAAAGAAGGACCTTCTTTCTTAACTGAAGTCAAAAGTTCGGATGAAACGATTGAAAAGGGGAATGAACCCCGGGGCTTGATTTACGATAGTACCGGCCGGGTAATTACTGGTAACCAGTCCCAAGCGGCGGTGACTTATACCCGTGGGGCAACGACGACAACGACTGAAATTGCCAAGACTGCTAAGACTTTGTCGAAGTATTTGACGATTGACACCAGTAGGTTGAGTGCCCGGGCCAAGGCTGATTACTACTTGGTATCCAATACCAAGGAAGCCACTAAAATTGAAGACTTGCTTTATGCGAAGTATGGGAAGACGGCTAAGAGCTGGTCGACTAGTACTTTGAGTACGGAACAAGCCCAGTATGTCATTGACCATAACTTGGATAAGGATGTTGATGAAAACCAGGCGATGATTTTCCAGAAGATGTCTGGGGCGTATGCCTTGTCAACGACTTATATCCAAGAATCTGGGGTTTCTGATAAAGCTCAGGCAGAAATTGCCGAACGGATTTCTGAAATGCCAGGGGTTAAGATTGGTGAGTCTTATTCAAGAACTTACCCTGAAGGAACCGATTTCCAAGCGTTGACTGGGTCAGTGACAACTGAGTCTTCTGGTTTGCCAGAAGACCGGTTGAACACTTTGCTAGCCGAAGGTTACTCACAGAACTCTTCTGTTGGTAGTTTTGGTTTGGAAAAGCAGTATGAATCCTTGTTGAAAGGTTCTGCTTCACAAACGGAAGTTTCCACGGTTGATGGGGTCAAAACTTCAACAGTTAAGTATGCCGGTCAGTCTGGGGACTCATTGAAGTTAACGATTAACGCGGAGTTTCAAAAGAAGGTCCAACAGATTTTGGAAGATGACTTGCCAAGTTCCGGTGATTCCTTGGGTGGTTACGCAACTGTGATTAACCCTTATACTGGTGGAATTTATGCCATGGCCGGTGTTTCAAGAAACACTAGTACTGGTAAAAAGACTGCTAACCCACTTGGAAATATTAACCAAGCAATTGTTATGGGATCTGTCGTTAAGCCGGCTATCCTTGCAACTGCCTTCCAAAAGGGCGTTGTTACTCCAACTTCAAATACAATGTATGACCAGGCAATTAAGATTCAAGGTACGCCAACGATTACATCGTACTGGAACCAAGGTGGAAGTCCGGTTGCTGTTGATGCTGAGACGGCTTTGGAACGGTCTTCGAACACCTACTTCGTTCAATTGGGAATGAAAATCGGTGGTCAGGTCTATGCAGCGGGTGAATCATTGAAGCTACACTCTGATGCTTTCCAGACCTTGCGGAATGGTTTGGCTCAGTTTGGTCTTGGAACTAAGACTGGAATTGATATTGAAGGAGAAACGGCTGGATTTAAGGGATCAACGACTGGTACTAACATTGGTAAGTACTTGTACGAGTCCTTTGGACAGTATGATTCTTATACCACCTTGCAGTTGGCCCGCTATGTTTCAGCTATCGCTAACGGTGGCTACCTGGTCCAACCACACGTGGTTGGTTCAATCCTCCAAACGGATAGCAGTAATAAGTACCAAAAGACAGTTTGGACGACACCAACTGAGTTGCAAGGCCAAATTTCATTGACGACTGACCAGTGGAACGTCATTAAGCAAGGAATGTACCGGGTTGCCAATGGAACCGATTCTCATAACACCGGTTCTGGTTTGCACGGTCTGACACCGAAGGTCTATGCCAAAACTGGTACGGCCGAAACGACGACCAATGGTCATACGACCTATACCGAATCGATGGTGGCCTATGTTCCTGGAACACCATTTGCGATGTCATTGTCATTGCCTGGTTTGGATTCTTACTTGGATGGAACTAACGGTAAGATTTCAAAGGCAATTATTAATGCCTTCTGGGAGATGGTTTTGGATTCGACGTCTTCGGGCGCTAGTTCGAATTAAATTTTTTTGCTAATTGAATACAAATAGAAAAGGCCTGCTGGCAATAACGATAAACGTTATTGTCAACAGGCCTTTTTTCTAACCAAATTACTGGTTGGGGTCAATCCCGTAAAGGTCAATCCGGTATTCAGTAATTTTTAACCCTGTTGCAGCTTGGGCGGCGTTAATTAAAGGAGTCGGATCAAAATTGGCTGCGTCAATAATTTCATTGGTTTGAGTATTGATTACGTGATAATGAGGATGTGAAGCCGCATCATAGTGCCGCTTACCATCCGAGATTCCCTCAATGACGACCACTAGCTTAGCATTGACAAACTTCTCCAAGGTATTATAAACGGTCGCCAATGAAATATCTGGTAAATCATTATGGATCATTTCTGCCGTTGGATGGGTGTCGTGGCTCATCATGTATTCTAGCAAGGTCAGGCGTTGGTTAGTGGCCTTGAGTTGGTGTTCTTGTAACACCGTCTTTAGTTGATCACGCATATCTGCCTCCTTATATATCGAATACATTACAACTATAACATTAAAATTAGAATACTACAAATTATCTTGACTTCTCTGCAATCAGAGTTATAATAAATTAGAACCATTCTTAACAAGGGAGAGAGTTATGAAAAGAAAAAAGAAGTCGCTAATGGCGCAAAACAACCTGCTTCGGGCAGGGGTGATGGGTGGCAATGACGGGATTTTGTCAGTTGCCGGAATTATTATTGGAGTGGCTGGGGCTAACCAAAACATTACAGCTGTGATGTTAGCCGGTTTTGCCGGTACTTTAGCTGGGATGGTTTCGATGGCAATGGGCGAGTTTGTTTCGGTCCGGTCCTCTAAGGATGCTCAGGATAAGGCTAAGACCAAACAGGCCCAGGCCTTAAAAGATGATTACGATAGTGAATTTGCCTTTGTAAAAGAAAAATATGAAGCCAGCGGTATTGCCAGTGACCTAGCTTTGCAAGCGACAAAAGAAATGATGGAACAAGACCCCTTAGAAACAACCGTTCGTGAACGGTACGGCTTCTCCTTGAAGTCCAAAATCTCTGCTGGTGGGGCGGCCATGGTCTCTTTTGTCACTTTTCCAGCCGGGGCAGCCTTCCCAATGGCTTTCATGTATTTTTCGCCCAGCCAATACCAAATCTTAGCCACTTTTGTGGCGGTTTTACTAGCCTTGATCTTAACTGGGTACTTGGCAGCCGTAGTGAACGGCGCTAACCGGGCAAAGTCTGCTATCCGAAATTTATTATCTGGTGTCTTAACGATGGTTGTTACCTTAACAATTGGATCACTTTTTAAGTAGGAGGGCAAAATGGAAAACGTTAACAAGCAAGAATTAAAAGCAAAGCAAACGATGGAAGAACGGTTAAATACTATTCGAGCTGGGGTGCTGGGCTCAAATGATGGGATTCTCACCGTTGTCGGTGTGGTTTTTTCGGTCGCAGCGGCGACGACTAACCGCTTAGTGATTGTCTTAGCCGCCCTTTCGGACCTAGTAGCCTGTGCCCTTTCGATGGGGTCTGGTGAATTTGCGGCGGTTTCATCACAGTCCGATAGTGAACAGGTGGCAGTGAAGCGAGAAGATGCTGCTTTAAAGACAAATTATGCTGACCAGCAAAAAGCAGTCCAAGAGTATTACGAAGATCGTGGGGTTTCAAACGAAACGGCTGCTAAGATTTCTGATGACCTGTTGAGCAAGAAGGCATTAGCGACTGTTTTGACGGTTAAATACGATATGACCTTGGGCCACTACGTGTCACCGATTTCAGCTGCTTTTTCATCAACGATTTCTGCTGCCTTGGGTGGGGCCTTCCCTTTGCTCGCCCTCTTAATCGCTCCCTTACAGTACCAATATTTGGCTGCCATTTTAGCGACGGTTTTGGCCGTTTCTTTAACCGGGTTCTTTTCAGCCCTGTTATCGGAGGGGATTGTCAAGCGAGCTGTGGTTAGAAATATTGTAATTGGGCTTTTAACGATTGCTATTCACTTTAGTATTGGTAAACTATTTTAATCAAAATGTATAAAAATTGGTCTAACTGAAATTTTTTGGTTAAAAGACTTTTCTCAAGTGATTTTATGAACTATAATAAAGAAGTAATAAATATGAAGCATATTTTTGGAGGATCAAAATGAAGATTATCGTTGTTGGTGCTTCTCACGGTGGCCACGAAGCCGCTCATGAAGCTTTAACCCGTTATGAAAATGCTGATGTCACGGTTTATGAAGCCGGTGACTTCATCTCATTTATGTCATGTGGAATGGAATTGTACCTTGAAGACAAGGTTTCAGACCGTGATGATGTCCGTAACTTTAAGCCAGAGGACTTGGAAAAGTTCGGTGGAAAGGTCTTCACTGAACACCAAGTGACAGGCATTGATACTGATGCCAGGAAGGTGACAGTCAAGGACTTGCAATCAGGTCAAGAAAAGGAAGATACTTATGATAAGTTGATTTTGTCTTCTGGTGTGGCACCGGCTACGATTCCTGTTCCAGGATCCGATTTGGATAATGTCTTCTTGATGCGTGGCCGTGACTGGGCCACTAAGATTTATGACAAGTTGCACGATGATGCCGTTAAGTCAGTCATTGTCGTTGGAACTGGTTACATTGGAATCGAAGCAGCTGAAGTCTTTGCTAAGGCTGGTAAGAAGGTCACAGTGATCGATATGATTGACCGCCCACTTGGTAATTATCTTGACCCAGAATTGGCTGAAAAGGTTCGAGTTGAATTGGAAGCAAACGGGGTAAACTTGCACCTCGGCCACACAGTATCCGCCTTTGAAGGAAATGGCGCTTTGTCATCTGTGAAGGATGACGCCGGCCAAGCATTTGATGCTGATTTGGCAATTGTTGCTGCGGGGGTTAAGCCCAACACGAAGTACCTAGAAGGCACAATCGACTTGGACCAACGTGGTTGGATCAAGACTGATCCTTACTTGCGGACTTCTGCTAAGGATGTTTATGCCATTGGAGATGCAATCTTGCCACTCTTTGCGCCAGCTGGTCAACCAGCTCCAATCGCTTTGGCTTCAACTGCCCGTCGTGAGGCCCGCTACGTGGTTGAAACGATGATGATGGAAAAGCCTGCTCGGTCCTTTCCTGGAGTAAACGGTTCATCAGCCTTACCGGTCTTTGATTACAACCTTGCAACTACTGGTGTGAATGCTAACAATGCGGAAAAGATGAACTTGAAGGTTGAATCATCATTGTACCAAGCAACAATCCGTCCTGGTTTTGTGAAGGATGGCAACCCTGAAATCTTGATTAAGTTAGTATACAGTCCTAATTCACACGTAATTATGGGTGGGCAAGTCTTGTCTAAGGGTGAAGTAACTGCCCATGCCAACACGATTGCCTTAGCAATTAAGGCCAAGATGACCTTGGAAGATTTGGCCGAAGCCGACTTCTTCTTCCAACCTGGCTTTGACCGACAGTGGTCAGTGCTAAACTTGGCTGCCCAAGTCGCATTAGGCGAAGTCCCATCTGTTTAATTTTTAGATATACAAATGCAAAAGTGACCTCAAGAAGAGGTCACTTTTTTTATCCTAAATATGGCATAATGGATATTATGAAAGAGACATTGGCCAAACATTGGCATAAACTGGATAGCAAGTTCCAAGTCGAAGCGCTGATCGGCTATTTTTCGCGTGCCCAAATTAACTTTGTTGGGCCAACTTTTGCCTTTTATGTGCTGCTAACCTTGATCCCAACGCTAATTATGTTTGTTTTGGCAATCGCAGCCGTTAACTCTGATACCAACCACATGATTGATTTGATGAGGCAGTTTTTGCCGCCAGCAATTAGTAATTTTTTGGCGCCAATTGTTCGGTCAGTCTCCCATACCAATACCCACTCCTACTTATCGTTTTCTTTGGTGGTCATTATTTGGTCTTTGTCCCAGGTGATGGCGGTGTTGCGCCGGGCTTTTCACAATATTGCTGGGGTTAAAGAGACCGGTTTTCAGCTTTTAACCCGGTTCTGGGCCTTTTTGTGGATGCTGGTTATGGTGGTGGTAGCAGTTGCAACTATTTTAGTTGGAAACGTGATTGTTTATATCTTCTACCATTTCTTAGGATTGACCTGGATGGCGCCAAGTAAGTTGGTTGCCTTTATCGGGATTTGGGTCTTTTTGATTTGGGTTAATTATCAGTTGCCTGGTAAGCCGGCTCGGCCAACCTTTAAGGCGATGATGGTCGGAACTGTGGTCGACCTAGTCTTGATGTGGGGGCTCAACTTGATTTTTGTTTGGATTGCCCAGTTTCAGTTCCACCGGTCAGAGGTTTACCAATCTTTGGCTTCAATTGCCGTCTTTATTGTTTGGTTAGACCTCTTGGCAACCAGTTTGATAATTGGCTTTGTGCTGATGACCTGGTTAAGTCACTTCAAGGCCTTTAAGGGAAAGAAGGAAAAAGATGCAATTTCAGCAGAGTGATTTTCAAGTTTTTGATGATTTGACCTTAGAAGGTCGGATGGATAAAATTCGTAAGATTATTGATCCAAAGTTTGAGGCCTTTGCGGACTTAGCCTTACCGATTTTAAAAGAAGACGGCCAAGACTGGTATGCCCATGTAGCCAAGCACAAGATGCGTAAGACCTATGCGCCTGATAACACCTGGGTGGCTTTTGCACCCAATAAACGCGGATATAAAATGATGCCCCACTTTGAACTGGGGCTTTGGGCAGATAACCTTTATTTGTATTTGGCAGTCGAAGAAAATATGAAACCGAAGGGCTTGGCTAAAATTGGCCCCAAGCTAGCAGCAATTAGCCAGCAGGTTGGTCAATTACCCGCCAACTTTGAATTGTCCTTGAACCACATGGAAAATGTTAACCAGCCCTTAGCGAGCTATGATAAGGCCGTAGAACGGTATCAGGCCGTTAAGAAGGCGGAAGTGCTAGTGGGGTTGAAAATCCCTGCTGACTCGCCTCTAATTGAGTCTGATGAGCAGTTTGATGTTTTGTTGGATGCTTTGAAGAAATTGCTGCCTCTTTACCAAGAATTGCGGTAAAGAAAAAAGGCTAGATAGTGAATGAAAAATCCCGTTGACACAGCGTCAACGGGATTTTTAGCTCTTCTGTCTTTATTCATTTTCGCTGCTATCACTGAGTTGCAAAGTTTGCGCCTGGTTAATCTCACCGTATAACTGGTCAGCTAAGGCTGGTTTAATTGTCTTAGCATTGAGTTGTTTGGTGACAAAGTTGTACTCGGCTCCAAAAGCCTTAATGTAAACTTCAGCGGGAACACTGGCCTCGCCTCGGTGGTAGTCATTGGCCACTACTTGGAAGAAGTGGTTTAAGACCTGGCGGATCCGGTCGACATCTTGGGCCGCTTCGCCATTCATCATTTGCTCGGCCAGGTGGGCTGCCAAAATTTGGTCGGCCTTGGCCTGCATTTCCTTGTTCAAAGCCGTGATGCCCTTGTAGCGGTCTTTGACCTCTTGGTACTTTTCAACGTATTCCGGATGGTTCTTTAAGTATTCTTGCCGGAACTTTTGCTTTTGCTTTTTGGTAAAGGTCTTAGTCTTCCAGTGGAACTTCCATTCATAACTAGCCTTCTTAAACCGGAATTTAATTCGAGAAATGGGCCGCTGCTGAGTGGCTGAAATTTCCAAGCCTTTTTGAACCATCTTGCTGTACAAGTTGATAACTGGTTCAGAATAGCGGTCGCTAGCTTCTGTTTCGAGGTAAGTGGAAAGTTTTTCAATGATGGTCTGCACTAATGGTAGGTCAGTTTTTTCAAGCCGGTGCCGGTCTCTTTGACTAGAAACAGTAAACTTTTGTGTTCGCAGAGTATGGCTTAAAGATTGTTTGACTTGCCGGTCAACACTTTTATCTTGCTCAATGACTGAAATGGCAGTACTAATCATTTCCGACCGGGTGGTTTCTAATTCCTCATCGCTGAAGGCAACTTCTTGCTTGTCCAAAATTAATGGCAAGGCGATTGCAGCCACCAAGAGTGAGATGAGAATGACTAGAGTAGCAACAACCAAAATTTCGTTTAAGAAGGGTAGTGGGTGGCCAGCAACTGTTTTTGGAAGAGAAAATGCTAAAGCTAAGGTTACTGCTCCGTGAACTCCTGCTAGGCCAAAAATCCGGGCCCGTTTTTGTCGGTCGGCTGTCTTTTGCTGGCCAAAGAAGCTCTCAATATTTGGATTTCTCTGGAAGGTTACCCAAAGGAACCGACCTAAGAACATGGCCAGGTAAATAGCCAAGGCCAGCGAGAAGAGGGTGAATGCTTTAGCCCAACCAAAGTTAAACATTTTGGAAAAAATATCCGGTAGGGAAAGGCCTAAAACGACAAAAACAATTCCGTTTAAAATGGCGGAGAGGGTTCCCCAGATACTTTGAGTAGCCACCTGGGCCTCGGTTGAAATTAGTTGTAGTCGGGACTTTTCAATATTGTGAACAATTCCGGCCGCTACGACTGCTAAAATACCGGATACACCGAGGTGCTCTGCCAGTAAGTAGATGGCAAAGGGCGTCATGATATTTAAGGGAATTGTGGTCGCTTGGGCCGAGTTAGCGTGGAAGTTCAAGTAAAACCGGACGCCAACAATGATATAAGCTAGGATGGTTCCGATAATTAGACCACCAACTGAAACAAAGAGGAACTGCCATAGGCCGTCAAGCGGTGATAAGGACCCTTTTTCATAAAAAGATAGGGCTAAGTCCAACAAGACTAAACCGGTGGCGTCGTTAAAAAGTGATTCCAATTCTAGGGACTGCTTTAGGCCCCTTGGCATCTTGAGCCCATCTGACATTGAGTTGACAGCAACTGCGTCGGTTGGTACCACAATCGCCGCTAGGGCAATTGCTAAAGCAAGTGGCCAGTGGGATTGGAAGTTTGAAGTCACTAGGGCAACAACCGCAACAATAAAGACGGCGAGAACAACCGAGAGTTGGATAATAGTCCGGGCATTTTTTTTAATCGCCTTAAAAGATTGCCCTTGGCCTTCTTGAAACATCAAAGGACCGATGACAATAAATAAAAACATTTCAGGGTCTAAGCTAAAGCCTTTAAAGATTGGTAGGAAAGAAAAAATAATTCCGATGATAATTAAGACCAGAGCTTCTGGTAAAAATCTAAAGAATGGGCGGACAATATTAGCGGCAATAACGGCCCCGATAAGAACTGCAATTAGGTAAAGTTCAGGCATAGTTTTGTTCCTTTTAACGGTTTAAACGAAAGAAAAGTTACTACTATTTATTATATGGTTTTCATTTCTGTTTGCCAAGAGAGGAACTTTTCTAAAGAGCCTGCCATTTTGACTTTTCTCTGGTATAATGAAATTGTTGTTCATTATAAATTCATTAAATTTTAATAAAAGGTAGGTAACTATGGCTGCAATCGAACGCTTATATCAGATTTTTCAACCAAGTCACTATGACTTGTTTCTTGATGTCTCCCGGACTGATAAATTAATTAAGGGAAAGACAACGGTAACCGGTCATGCAAGCCAAGCAGACCTGGCCTTGCACCAACATGATTTGGAAGTAGCCGAAGTTTTGGTCGATGGCCAAGCGGTAAGTTTTGAAGTTGTAAAAGATGAAGACCAAATTCGCTTTACGGCGCCAAAGACTGGTGAATTGACTGTTACGGTGACTTACCAAGCACCATTGACTGATAATATGAATGGGATTTACCCATCGTATTACCAAGTTGACGGCCAGGAAAAGCAGTTGGTGTCAACTCAGTTTGAAACTTACTTTGCCCGCCAGGCTTTTCCTGGAATTGATGAACCAGAGGCTAAGGCAACTTTTTCAATGGCGATTAAGTTTGACGAGCAGCCTGGTGAAACAGTGATTGCCAACATGCCGGAAGAAAAAGTTGAAGACGGAGTCCACTACTTTAAGGAAACCGTTAAGATGTCAACTTACCTGGTTGCCTTTGCCTTGGGAGACATGCAAAGCAAGAAGACTAAGACCAAGTCTGGGGTTGAAGTTGGGGTCTTTGGCACCAAGGCTCACCCAGCAAAAGACTTGGACTTTGCTTTGGACATTGCCAAGCGGTCAATTGAATTTTACGAAGACTTTTACCATACTCCCTACCCATTGCCACACTCATGGCAGGTAGCCTTGCCCGACTTTTCAGCCGGAGCCATGGAAAACTGGGGGATGGTCACTTACCGAGAAGCCTATTTACTAGTCGACCAGGAAAACACGGCCTTGTCGGTTAAGCAAACGGTTGCAACTGTGATTGCCCACGAATTGGCTCACCAATGGTTTGGTGACTTGGTCACGATGAAGTGGTGGGATGAGCTCTGGTTGAACGAATCCTTTGCCAACATGATGGAATTCGTAGCCATTGACGCCATTGAACCTGACTGGCATATCTGGGAGAGCTTTAACGCCAATGATGCTCAGAAGGCTTTGCGCCGTGATGCCATTTTGGGCGTCCAACCAGTTCACGTTGAAGTGGAGCACCCTGAAGAAATTGATGCTCTCTTTGATGCAGCGATTGTTTATGCCAAGGGAGCCCGATTGCTAGTCATGGTACGTTCTTTGATTGGGGATGACGCCTTACGAGAGGGGCTGAAGGACTACTTTGCCAAGAAACAGTACAGTAACGCAACTGGGGATGACTTGTGGCAGGCCTTGGGTCAGGCTTCTGGCCAAGATATTGGAGCAATCATGCACTCATGGTTGGAACAACCCGGCTACCCTGTTGTGACGGTTTCAGTTGAAGACGGTCGTGTGATTGCTAGCCAAAAGCCATTTTACATTGGTGGTGACAAGGATGGCGTTGACTTTGATGTTGATGGTCGCTTGTGGCAGGTACCGTTGGCTGCTTCTGCACATTCAGTTCCATCCTTGTTGATTGACCAATCAGCCGACTTGGGTGACTTGAAGACCTTGCAAGACGAAAGTGATGGGCCATTGACCTTGAATGTTGGCAATGCTGGTCATTACCTGGTTAAATATGACGATACTTTGATGGCTGACCAAGTTAGTCAGCTGGCTAAGGCCGATGCTATTAGCCAAGCACAGTTCTTACAAAACGCCTTGCTCTTGGCCCAAGCAGACCAAGGATCATTAGCTGACTTGCTTTGGGTCTTGCCAAAGTTGGCCGACTCACCATCTGCCTTAGTTCAATCACTTTTGTACCAGGTAGTTGACCAAGTCAAGGCCTTTGCTGCCGATGGCTCTCAACTTGAAAAAGATTTGAAGACAATGGCTAAGGCTTTGTCAAAAGACCAGGTTGCTCGTTTGGGCTTGGCTAAGCAGGCTAGTGATGGTGTTGATGAAGAATTAATCCGCCCACAAGTTTTGTCTGCAGCTTTGTTTGGCCAAGAAGAAGCCTTGGTTCAAAGGGCCCATGCCCTATTTGAAGAAGCTAACGGTCAAATTGCTGACTTGGCGGCTGATTCCCGGGTAACGGTTTTGAAGAATGAAATTCAAAACTTTAACTCACAAGAAACCTTTGACTTGCTTTTCAAGATTTACCAGGAAACTGCCAATGCTTCTCTTAAGTCCGACATAGAAGCTGCCTTAGTGACTAGCCCAGTGGCAGACCAACTGGCTGTCTTAGTGGAAAACTTTACCAATACAGCGGTGATTAAGCCTCAAGACTTACGTGGTTGGTTTGCCGGCGTTTTGGCTAACGACCAAGGTCAGGCCCAAGCCTGGGATTGGTTAAAGTCACAATGGGGCTGGTTGGAAGACCGCCTTGGTGGTGATATGGAGTTTTCAACCTACGTGACGGTGATTTCTCGCGTCTTTAAGACCAAGGACCAACTGGCTGACTTTAACGCCTTCTTCTTGCCTAAGAAGGACCAACCAGGACTTTCACGTGAAATCGTGATTGATCAGGCGGTGATTGAAAGTCGGGTAAAGTTTTTAGAAGCTCAGCAAGCTGATGTTGAAAAGGCAGTCGCTTTGATTGTTAAAAATGAAGCTTAATTAACCTTACTAACAAATAAAAAATGCTCTACGTTTTGTTTTATAAAACGTAGAGCATTTTTTATTTGTCACTTTTCACCTGGGATGAAGGTGTCGTTTTTGATAAAGGAACGGAAGTTTTCGTGGACTTGGGAGAATAAGTCGTCGGGTCCGTTATTTAACATTTCCTTTGGGAAGAAGAACCGTTGGTCGAGCGAAGCTTGGCCCTTGATTGAGGCTACCAGGGCGGACAAAGAAGATAGTTCGCGGTGGGTGCCATCGCTTAAGACCAACTCAATTTGCGTCCGAGGCTTCTTAGCCGTTGGCTTGTAATCATCGTAAGGTAAGTCGTAGGCGTCGTTTTGAGCGGTATAGTAGTGAGGATCAAAGCCTGCTTCCTTAACAACCTGCTCCAACCGGTCAATAAACCGTTCGGACTGGGCGTTAATCTGAATCGACTTGAAGGGCCGGCGGTTCATAAACCGGCTGGAAAGGTCGGCCAAGATTTGGTCGGGGTAGTTTTGCCAGCCATTAATCGCCGTCATGAAGAGGTTGTCGTCTAACCGGAGGTATTCTTGAACTGTTAGGTCGTGGTCTTCTTCAAAGACGGGTGCTAGGAGCGGACCAACCAGGTCGGCTGTGCTGTGCCCCTGCTTTAAGAGTTCTTTGACCCGGAGCAACAAGTGTTCCAAGATGACTTCCATCCCCCGGGAAACCGGGTGGAAGTATACCTGCAAGTACATTTGGTAGCGGGAAACGATGTAATCTTCAACAGCGTGCATGCCAGCAACGTCAAAGACAATCCCGGTCTTAGAAGGCTTCATCGTCCGCATGATTCGGTCGATGTCAAATTCACCATAGGTGGCGCCGGTGTAATAAGCATCTCTTAACAGGTAATCCATCCGGTCAACGTCTAGTTGAGAAGAAATCAATTGGACAACTTGTGGATTTTCATAAGTCTTGGCGATTACAGAGGCAACCTTGTTAGGGAAGTCTGGGGCATAGCTTTGCAAGACTTTGTTAATCTCAGTATCACCAGTAATGATTGCCTGGGTCATCGACTCGTGGTCGGTGTGAAAGAGGTGCTCAAAGGTGTGCGAGAAGGCCCCGTGGCCGACGTCGTGTAGCAAAGCTGCGACCATCGTGAGCATTTGCTCTTCTGGGTTCCAAAGGCCATCGCCTGCTTCCTTTGTTTGGTAATATTGGTTAAAGTATTCTGTGATTTGCCGGGCCAATTCGTAGGCTCCAACGGAGTGGCCAAACCGGTCGTGGATAGCACCGTGGAAAACAAAGGCGGTTACGCCGAGTTGCTCCACCCGACGCAGACGTTGGAATTCCGGCGTGTTAATCAAATCGAGGACCAGTTGGTCTTGGATATGGATAAAGTTGTGGATTGGATCGCGGAGGACTTTTTCGTGTACTAGTTTTTCCGACATTTTTGACCTTTCCCTTCTTAATTAAACCTATTATAATAGATATTAACGATTCTTGCAGATTTAAGGAGCAATTTGTTTAAATGAGCCCAATTGAAGTTGACCTCCGCTTAACCACTGACATCCAACAAGATGGTGGCGACGAGCACTATGACGTCAAAGCGACTGGCACCCTAGTTGAAAAACAGGGCGGTTTTTACCTGTCTTATATCGAGCAAATGAAGGATCAGCCGGACACGAAGGTTTTATTCAAGTTTGCCAACGACCAGGTAGCTATCACCCGATCAAACGTCACTAAGACCCGGCTGGTCTTTCAGCCAGGACTAGTTGACCACCAGCCCTACCAGACGGTGGCGGGGATGATGACCTTGGCGACAAACACGACGAAATTCACTTTGGACATTGATTCTAAAAAAGGTCTTGGGCAATTTAACCTAGCCTATGCCTTATCAGCTAATGGCGAAGTCGTCGGTCAGTACCAAGTTTCCTTGCAATTTGGCCCAAAATCCAGTATACTCAACTAGTTAGAAGTGCGAAAGGACGAGAACCATGCCAAAATTAGAAAACGGTCAACTTAAAGAAGAAATGTCCTTGGTCGAAATCGCGACGGCCATTTTAGAAGAGCAAAAGCAAGCCATGACTTTTGCCGATTTGACAGCAGCTATCCAAAATTTTTTGGAAGTCGACGAAGAAACTTTCCGTTCACGCTTGTCACAATTTTATACTGATTTGAATACCCATGGTTCTTTTATTTCCCTTGGAAATAACGAATGGGCATTGCGGTCATGGTACCCAGTTGACGCCATCGACGAATCAATTCACGAAATCGATGATGAAGAAGAAAAGCCTAAGAAGAAAAAGACTTCTAAGAAAGTTAACGTCTTTGCTGATTCTGCCTCAGCGGATGATGATGTGATTGATTATAACGATGATGACCCTGAAGATGATGACTTCTCTGATTTGGAAGGTCATAATGATGACACCGGTGATGGTAACGACACCGATGACGATGATGACTCAGATAAGGAAGAATCAATCGAAGATAACTTGACTGAATTAGCTGGTTCAGACGACTTAGATGACTTGTCTGACGGCGATACAGAAAAGTAAGTAACCTTAAATTTTTCTCGTGAAAGAGCTTGCAATTTGCAAGCTTTTTTAGTATCATTTATAAATGTGCTAAGGCACAGGATTGCTTCCGTAACTCAGTTGGTTAGAGTAGGGGATTTTTAATCCCAAGGTCCTCGGTTCGAATCCGAGCGGGAGCACTGAGTTAATCAGGAGACCTTGGGAAGATCCAGAAAAAGAGCGACACTGTTAAAGGTGTCGCTCTTTTTTGTTGCTTTCATGACGACATAAAAAGCACTAAGACTGTTAGAAAGTCTGATATGAACCCCGAAATTTGGACAACCAAATTTCGAGGTTTTTATTATGTCCAAATTATCAAAAGAAGACAAAG
>NZ_JCAOER010000017.1:0-13556 GCF_059579415.1 Fructobacillus sp. ChS1-6f1-1-27
GACTGACACCGATTGAATATCGGGTGTCAGTCCTCAAGGCCGCTCAATGACATGTCCTAATTTTGGGGTTCATATCAGTCTTGGTGCTTTTTTGACAAAAGGTTGGCTGCTTCTGTCAACCTAATTAATAAAACCAAGTATCATAAACCGTGATTGGTTCGTGGCGTTTTTGCTGGCTAGCTAAGTAAAGCTTTTCGATTTGGTCGGCGTCTTTATCGGCGACATCTTTGCCTTCTAAGTAGTCATCGACGACATCATAGGTAATCCCCAAAGCAACCTCATCGGGTAATTGGGGCCGGTCATCTTCCAAGTCGGCTGTTGGAACCTTTTGATAAAGGTTCTCCGGTGCTTTTAACTCAGCTAGGAGTAAGCGACCCTGGCGCTTGTTTAACCGCCAAAGGGGGTTAATATCAGTGCCACCATCACCATACTTGGTAAAGAAGCCGGCAAAGGCTTCAGCGGCGTGGTCGGTGCCAATCACTACCGCATTGTGTTCTCGGGCAACGGCGTACTGGGCGGTCATCCGGATTTTGGGCTTGATTGAGCCGCGACTCATATCATCAACGGCTAGGCCGGCTTCGCGCAGTGAGGCGACTAGGGCATCGGTTGCGGCCTTAATATTGGTTGTAACGGCTTGGTCGGCTTTGATATAGTCAATGGCTTGCTGAGCATCAGCTTCGTCTTGTTGGACGCCGTATGGCTGGCGAATAGCAATGAACTGGTAAGAATCATCGCCGGTTTCTTGGCGGAGCTCTTCAATGGCCATTTGGCCGAGCTTACCAGCCAAGGTTGAATCCTGGCCACCAGAAATGGCAATCGCTAAGCCTTGGTAGGCAGAGTTCTTTAGGTAATCCTTTAATAGTGTGATTGACCGTTTGATTTCACTTTTGGGGTCAATCGTTGGCTGAACTTTGAGGTCAGCAATGATTTGTGCTTGGAGGTCGCGCATTCATTTTCTCCTTTTACGTACGTTACTGAATCTTTTGGCGGATGGCCTTAATCAAGGTCATCTTGTGGGTGTAGACGTCTTCTGCTAAATCAACAGGGTAGGATTCAGGATTTAAAATCCGCTTGTATTCATCCCAAAGTCCATCCAAGGACTCTTTGGCGTAGGCTTTCACCTCATTAATTGATGGCAGGTCATAGACTAGGTCACCGTGGTCAAAGATGGTTTGTAAGATTGGCCTGGCGTTGAAGTCTTTGACGTCCTTTGAAATCACTGGGTGGTCGGGGTCAAACATGTGGAGTGACTCTTGACCGTTGGGGTCGTCTTCCCAATAAGTCAAATAGTCACCTTCGGACTTGCCATCCTTTTGATCGGTAATCCGCCAAATTTGTTTCTTACCCGGGGTTGAAATCTTAGCGACGTTATTGGATAGCTTAATCGTGTTCTCCCCGTCAAATTTGACCATTTTATAGACTGCTCCAAGGGCCGGCTGGTCATAGGCGGTAATTAGCTTGGTACCAATTCCCCACACATCAATCTTAGCCCCCTGGGCCTTTAAGTTGAGAATGGTGTATTCATCCAAGTCGTTAGAAGCATAAATTTTGGCATCCGGGTAACCGGCTTCATCCAACATTAGGCGGACTTTCTTGGACAAATAGGCCATGTCGCCGGAATCGATTCGAACGCCTTGGAAGTTGATTTGGTCACCAAGTTCCTTAGCAACCTGAATGGCAGCTGGGACGCCAGACTTCAAAGTATCAAAGGTATCAACCAAGAAAACGACATCATGGTGGGTTTTGGCATAGGCCATAAAGGCTTGGTAGTCATCCTGGTAAGCCTGGACCAAAGAATGGGCGTGGGTCCCAGAAATCGGAATATTAAAGAGCTTGCCGGCCCGGACATTAGAAGTGGCGTCAAAGCCAGCGATGTAAGCAGCCCGTGTCCCCCACAGGGCGGCATCGAGTTCTTGGGCCCGTCGGGTTCCAAATTCCAATAATGGTTGCCCTTCTGTCACGGCTGTAATCCGAGCCGCCTTAGTTGAAATTAGGGTTTGGAAGTTAATGATGTTTAATAAAACGGTTTCAAGTAATTGAGCATCAACCAAGGGCCCGTCAACTTGGACGAGTGGCTCGTGGTTAAACATCACTTCGCCTTCTTTGGCAGCGTGAATAGTCGCAGTCAGGCGCCAGTCCTTTAAGTAGGCCAAAAAATCGCCTTCATAGAGGCCAAGTGACTTTAGGTAAGCTAAGTCATCGGCTGAAAAACGGAGTTCTTGTAAGGTTTTGACAATCCGCTCTAAGCCGGTGAAAACAACGTAGCCGTTTTCAAATGGCATTTTGCGAAAGTATGCTTCGAAGACCACGTTTTTTTGGTCTAAGCCCTCTTTCCAATAGGTATAAATCATATTAATCTGGTAAGCATCGGTGTGCAAAACCAGGGAATCATCAGTATACATGGCACCTGTCCTTTTCCTTCAATTATACGCAAGTTGACCCGAAAAAACCGAATTAATTTAGAACTTCACAAGTCAGACTTTTCCAAGTTCGGATTTTTTCTGTCAAGTAAAACCAGGGAATGTTATCAAGTTGTAAATTGTCTGGTCTTTGGTATGGATTGGGGAGGAGCCTGTTTACAAATTTAGACCTTGTTTAGAATGGGCTCTATTAGGAAAAGATGAAAAAGGTTTTTGAATTCACAAAAGCACCGGTCTAATGTCAACCAACAATTGTGTTAATTTTCGGTGTAAATTGCCCTAGTTTTGTAAAAAAATAGTAACTATTTGAGTAACCGTGACCATGATGGGGCTGGATTGAATTCGGCAGTTGTATTTTAAAAACAAACATCTGTTCCCCTCTTAAAATTCGTTGTAGGATATTCACACGCCCCAAAAACGAACATAAAAAATTAGGAGGAATAATTATGATTGATGAAATTCAAACAGCTGAATTCCCGGACTTAACTGTCGTAAAACGCAGCGGAGACAAGGCTTCATACCAGGCCTACAAGGTCGACTATGTTTTAGGCCAGTTAAAGCTTTCAGGTGAGGTGGTTGACCAAATCAGTCAGCGACTAGTTACCGGCTTACAGGATAAGAAAGAAGTCCAGTCAACTGAAATTGGTGACTTAATCTTGACTGGGCTGCTAGAAGCGGGTCAGCACGAAGCGATTAAGTCCTTTAAGAACCACTTCCAAGCTGACTTAGACCACTTTAAGGATGCTTCTAGTGTTGAAAAGCGAATTAGCAAACTCTTCGCAGAGGATGATTCGGTTGTCCATGAAAATGCCAATAAGGATAGTAAGGTCTTTAACACCCAACGGGACCTGGAGGCTGGTGCTGCTAGTCGGGCTTTGGGGTTAAAAATGCTGCCGCCATTGGTGGCCAAGGCGCACTTACGTGGGGATATCCACTGGCACGACCTTGACTATTCCCCAGTCACCCCGGCAACCAACTGCTGCTTAATTGATTTCGATAACCTCTTAAACAACGGTTATAAGATTGGAAATGCCTGGGTCGATACGCCTAATTCCATTCAAACGGCGACCGCTCAGATGTCACAAATCATCGCCAACGTTGCTTCTTCTCAGTATGGTGGCTGTTCTGCCAACCGGATTGACCAATTACTAGCCCCCTTTGCTGAAAAGAATTATAAGAAGCACCTAGCTGATGCTAAAAAGTGGGTTAGTGCTGACAACCGTGATGAATACGCCAAGGAAAAGACCAAAAAAGACATCTACGATGCCATGCAGGCTTTGGAATATGAAATTAATACCCTGTACTCATCACAAGGACAAACGCCTTTTACCACAATTAACTTTGGCCTTGGCACTTCTTGGATTGAACGGTCTATCCAAAAGGCCATCTTGCAAATCCGGATCAAGGGGCTTGGCAAGGAAGGACGGACGGCCATCTTCCCTAAGCTGATTTTCACGGTGAAAAAGGGGTTGAACTATGCCAAAGAAGACCCCAATTATGATATCAAGGAATTAGCCCTGGAATGCTCAACCAAGCGGATGTACCCGGACTTGCTGATGTATGACAAGATTGTTGAAATTACCGGGTCTTTCAAAACCCCAATGGGTTGCCGGTCATTTTTGCAAGGCTGGTGGGATGAAGACGGTAAGGAAGTTAATTCCGGCCGGATGAATTTGGGCGTGGTCACGATGAACCTGCCCCGGATCGCTTTGCTAGCCCAAAAAGACAAGGACCTCTTCTGGAGGGTCTTTGAAGATAAGCTGAAGTTAACCCACCAGGCCCTGGCTTACCGGATTGAACGGACCAAGGAAGCTGTTCCTGAAAACGCACCATTACTTTATATGTATGGGGCTTTTGGTAAGCGGTTGAAGAAGACTGATAGCGTTGATGAAGTCTTCAAGAATAGCCGGGCTACGGTTTCACTGGGCTACATTGGCTTGTACGAAACTTGTACCGCTTTTTACGGACCTAACTGGGAAAAGAACCAAGAAGCCCATGACTTTGCCGAAGAAATCGTCAAAAAAATGCATAATGCCTGTGCCGATTGGGAAAAGGAATCTGGCTACCACTATAGCCTGTATTCAACGCCGGCCGAATCATTGACCGATACCTTCTGCCAGGCTGACCAGAAGAAGTTTGGCCAGGTGGCTGACATCACCGATAAAGACTACTATACCAACAGTTTCCATTATGATGTCCGCAAGCACCCAACGCCATTTGAAAAAATCAGCTTCGAAGAAGTCTTTCCTAAGTATGCTGCTGGTGGCTTTATCCACTACTGCGAGTACCCTAATTTGCGACAGAACCCTAAGGCCTTAGAGGCCGTTTGGGACTGGGCCTATGACCACGTTGGTTACTTAGGAACCAACACCGCCATTGATAAGTGCTTTAAGTGCGGGTTCTCTGGTGAATTCAAGGCAACCTCAAGAGGTTTTGTCTGCCCAGACTGTGGCAACCATGACCCTCAGTACTGTGATGTTGTCAAAAGAACTTGTGGTTACCTCGGTAACCCGCAACAACGACCAATGGTCCATGGCCGCCACGTTGAAATTTCTTCCCGGGCCAAGAACTTAACGAAGGAGATGATCGGTCATGCCGCACAAAATTCGAAAGCCAAACAATCCGACGCCCAAAGAATGGACGACCAGAGAGCTTAGTCAAAATAAAATTGCTGACTACAAGCCCTTTAACTTCGTTGATGGGGAAGGAATCCGCTGTAGCCTCTATGTTTCTGGCTGCATGTTTATCTGCCCTGGCTGTTATAACGTCGTCGCTCAAAACTTTAACTACGGTCAGGAATATACACAGGACCTAGAAGACCAAATTATCGAAGACTTGAGCCAAGACTATGTCCAGGGGCTGACCCTTTTGGGTGGGGAACCCTTCTTGAATACCGATGTTTGCTTAAGGTTATGCCGGCGAATTCGCAAGGAGTTTGGCCATGCCAAGGACATTTGGTCATGGACCGGGTACAAGTGGGATGAGCTCTTGTTGGAAACTCGCGATAAGTTAGAGTTGCTGTCCTTGCTTGATATCTTAGTTGATGGCCGGTTTTTGGAAGAAGAAAAGGACTTGACCCTGCAGTTCCGTGGGTCTGCCAACCAGCGAATCATCGATGTGCCAAAGTCCTTAGAGGCCAAAAAAGTAGTCATTTGGGACAAGCTGGTCCGTTAGGGGCTTGGTGCTACGATTAGCATAATCGGAATGATTTTTGTCATTTCTGGTAAATACAGCAAATAATAGTAAAAAATAACCATGAAAAAATTAGAAATTAAAGACCTCCATGTCCGTGTGGAGGAAAAAGAAATTTTAACGGGGGTCAATTTAACGATTAACCCCGGCGAGTTCCACGCCATTATGGGTCCGAATGGGACTGGTAAGTCGACCTTGTCACAAACAATTATGGGTCAATCTAATTACGAAATTACCCAAGGACAAATCTTGGTTGATGGCCAGGATATCACAGGGATGGAAGTTGATGAACGAGCTCGACTAGGACTGTTTTTAGCAATGCAGTACCCGGCCGAAATTCAAGGGATTACCAACTTTGAATTTATCAAAGCAGCGATTAATTCCCGTCGGCCTGAAGATGACCCAATTGATACGTTAAGCTTTATGCGGCTTTTTGATGAAAAACAAGAGTTTTTGTCGATGAAAAGTGAGTTAGCCGACCGATATTTGAACGAAGGTTTTTCTGGTGGTGAAAAAAAGCGGAATGAAATCATGCAGATGCTGATGATTGAACCGAACCTTGCCATTTTAGATGAAATTGATTCGGGCCTAGATATTGATGCCTTGAAGGTTGTCGCCAAGGGGGTTAATAGCCTCCGCTCTGACCACTTTTCAACCTTGATGGTGACCCACTACCAGCGCTTGCTCGATTATGTTGTTCCAGACTTTGTTCATGTCATGATGAGCGGCAAAATTGTCAAAACTGGCGGACCAGACTTGGCCAAGCACTTGGAGGCTTCTGGTTATGCCGCTTTGCGGGATGAATTAGGCCTTGATTTGACGTTGACTGATGAAGACGAGGACCTGCTTGGAGTAGGTGGGCAAAATGACTGAGGTCGCTTTATCTTTACCTCAATTTGATAAGGTTCCCTACCGGTTTTGGGGCTTGGATCAAATGGCTGAAAAATTGGCTCAACCCAAAGTATCAGCACGCTTAACCGATGACCAAGTACAAGCAGGGGTTCGGTTGGTGGACATTACTCGTTCGCCCCAGGATGACCAGGGCCTTTATGACCAGGTTTACGGGCAGGTTATCAACCCAACCGCCGACCGATTAGCCAACCAGCACTTTGCGACTTGCCAGGCCAATTACTTACTGGTCATCCCAGACCAAGTTGAACTAGCAGGGCCGGTCAACCTCCAAGTGGATTTGCCAGCAGATTCTTCTGATTGGCGGTTTCATTTGGCAGTGAGTGCCGGCAAAAACAGTCAGACCTCTGTATTTTTGAACACTATTGGTGGGGCAAAAGGGCAAAAGGGGACGGCCTTTGTTGAAGTGGTTGCTAAGCCCCATGCTGATTTACGGTTTGCCAGCTTGGACCAGACACTTAATGCGACCTCTGTTTACTTTAACCGTCAGGCTCGAGTTGGTCTTGGTGCCCAAATGACTTGGGTCCAGGCTGCTATGAATAGTGGCCAAACGATTAACCAAACCACTAGTCACCTAGTTGGTGAGGGAGCCAATAGCCAAGTTTACTTGGCTAGCTTTGCAAACCAAAAGCAAGTTCAAGGCTTCAATACGGAAGTGACCCACTTTGGTCGACAGACCATTGGGGCCATTTACCAGCGCGGGGTTATCTTCGATAAGGCTAGTTTAGTCTTAAACGGACTTGGCAATATTAAAAAGGGGGCCGCTGGAGCTGACGCCACCCAGGGATCTCGGATTTTGATGTTGTCAAAAAAAGGTCGTGGGGAGGCCAACCCGGTCCTACTAATTGATGAAAACGATGTGACTGCCGGTCATGCGGCCTCGGTTGGCCAAGTCGACCAAGACCAACTTTATTATCTGATGTCGCGGGGATTGGACCAGGACTTAGCTAAGCAGTTAGTGGTGCGTGGCTTTTTTGGGAAAGCTTTGACAGAGTTTCCGGACCAAACATCAAAACAAGCAGTCTTAGCAGCGGTTGAAAGGAAAATGAATGGTCAGTAAAAGTGACTTTCCAACTTTACAACAAAAGATGAATGGCCAGCCGTTAACTTATTTGGATAGTGCGGCGACCAGTCAGACGCCGGATTCAGTTTTAGAGGCAATGGCTGCTTACTACCAAAATTACCGTGCCAATGTTCACCGTGGCCTTTACCAGTTGGCTGAAACAGCAACGGCTGAATACGAGGCGGCCAGAGAAGCCGCCCAATCTTTTATTAATGCTCAGTCTACTAAGGAAGTTATTTTTACCAAATCAACGACGGAGGGGCTCAACTTTTTGGCTAACAGTCTTGGGGATGATATTAAACCAGGCGATGAAATCCTGGTGCCTTATTCAGAGCACCATTCCAACTTGGTACCTTGGCAGGTTTTGGCTCAAAAAAAGCGGGCAAGTTTGCGCTTTATTAGTTTGACCGAAGATGGTCGGGTTGACTTGGCCGATTTGACTCAACAATTGTCGCCAAAGACCAAAGTTGTCGCTTTGGCTCAAGTTTCCAATGTCTTGGGGGCGGAAAATCCGGTTAGAGAAATTGCTGAGATGGCCCACCAGGTTGGGGCAATGGTTGTCGTTGATGGTGCCCAGGCAGTCGGCCACTTAGTGGTCGATGTTCAGGACTTGGATGCTGACTTTTACCTCTTTTCAGGCCATAAAATGTTAGGCCCAACTGGGATTGGTGTTTTATATGGCAAAGAAGCCTTGCTAGAAGACTTAGCTCCCTTCCAATATGGTGGTGAAATGGTTGGCGAAGTCACGACCGAAAAGACGACCTTCCAAGACTTACCTTGGAAGTTTGAGGCGGGGACACCTAATATTGCTGGGGCAATTGGTCTCAAAGCAGCGGTTGACTATTGGAATAACTTAGATCGAACCGAGGTCTTTCAACAAGAACAAGACCTCTTAGACCAAGCCAGCCAGGCCATCCGTCAAATCTCGGGGGCCAAGGTCTTTGGACCTAGTCAAAAAGAAGACCGGTTTGGTGTTTTGAGCTTTAATATCGCTGGCTGCCACCCGCATGATTTAGCCACGATTTTGGACCAAGAGGGAATTGCCGTTCGGGCTGGCGACCACTGCGCCCAACCACTAATGAAATACCTAAAACAACCGGCAACGGTTCGGATATCAGTTTCGATTTATAATGATGCAACGGATATTGACCAACTTGTTACCGGTTTGCACCAAGCATTGGAGTACCTCCGGCCATGACAAATCCAAGAATTAAAAACCTATACCGGCAAGTTATTTTGGACTTAGCCCGCCGCCCGCACCATTATCAAGAGAAAATCAAGGTGAATCAGACTTACCACTTACGACGGTTAAACCCGACTTGTGGGGACTTTATTGACCTCACACTTGGCGTCAAAGACGACCGGATCAATGCTGTTAGTTTTGATGGGGCCGGCTGTGCCATCTTCTTAGCTAGCACTTCTTTGGTTTTAGACCAATTACCGGGTTTGGATTTGGCAGCGGCTAAGACCTTATTAGCAAATTACCAAAAATGGGTGGTTGATCCTAGCCCTGACCGGCAAAAGGGTGCTGACTGGGAAGAAGTTTTGGCTGGAATTAAAGATTTTCCTGCCCGGGCTAAATGTGCCACTTTGGCCTCCAGTGTCGGTGAAGAAATTTTAGTGAAGGAAGTAGAAAATGGACCAGGATCGCAAAGATAGTATTGCAAGTGTGAAAGAGACAATTGGCGCTAACCGGCCCTATGAACATGGCTTTCAAGATGATCATCCGGCGGTTTATTCGACCGGTCAGGGTCTCAATAAAGATGTGATCCGAAAAATTTCGGCGAAGAAAAAAGAACCCCAGTGGATGCTTGACTTCCGCTTGCAGGCTTATCAGACTTATCTGGAGATGCCGATGCAAGATTGGGGTCCGGACCTATCAAAAATTAATTTTGATGAAATTTACTACTATAATAAACCAACTGATGAGAAATATCGGGACTGGGATGATGTTCCAAGCGATTTGAAGGATACCTTTGAACGGATTGGGGTCCCACAGGCCGAGCGAAAGTGGCTAGCGGGTTCATCTGCCCAATATGAGTCAGAAGTTGTTTACCACCGGATTAAAGAAGAGTTCGCCAAGTCAGGAATTATCTTTACCGATACTGACACGGCGGTGCAAAAGTACCCGGAATTAGTGAAGGAGTACTTTGGTTCACTGGTCAAGCCTAGTAATAATAAGTTAGCGGCCTTGAACTCAGCGGTCTGGTCTGGTGGAACTTTTATCTATGTCCCTAAAGGCGTCCAGGTTTCAACGCCAATCCAGTCTTATTTCCGGATTAACATGGAAAATGAAGGCCAGTTCGAACGGACCTTAATCTTAGTTGATGAAGGGGCCAGCGTTGACTATGTTGAGGGCTGTTCAGCTCCAATGTATTCGGCCGATGCCCTTCACGCTGCCGTGGTCGAAGTCATTGTTAAAAAGGCTGCTTACTGCCGGTATACTACCATCCAAAACTGGTCAAACAACGTTTATTCATTAGAGACCAAACGGTCATCGGCTGGTGAAAATGCCACGATGGAGTGGGTCGACGGGAACTTTGGTTCTAAAACGACGATGAAGTACCCATCAGTTTACCTCGATGGCAAGGGTGCTCGCGGTACGATGCTTTCAATTGCAGTAGCTGGAGACGGGGTTCATTTGGACTCGGGGGCCAAGATGATTCATAACGCTCCCAATACCTCATCTTCAATCGTTTCAAAATCGATTGCCCATGATGGCGGTAAGACGGACTACCGGGGAACAGTCAAGTTTGGTCGAGATTCAGCCGGGTCCTTCGCCCATGTTGAATGTGACACGATTCTAATGGATGACCAGTCTTCGGCCGACACGATTCCTTACAACACCGTTTTGAACGGGGAAGTCTCAATGGAGCACGAAGCAAAGGTCTCCAAAGTTTCAGAAGAACAACTCTACTATTTGATGAGCCGGGGGATTTCGGCCAAAAAAGCAACTGAAATGATCGTGATGGGCTTTGTCGAGCCTTTCACCAAGGAATTACCAATGGAATATGCCGTGGAGCTGAACCGCTTAATGAAATTTGAAATGGTTGGTTCAGTCGGCTAAAAGGAGAAAACACACATGACAAACCACCGCTTGCTTTATGATGTTAGTAAGTACCTGACGGCCATCTTGGTCATTTTCTTTCTTGGGCTCTTTTGCCTTGGAACCGGCGTGAACCAGTATCCAAAACTGGTAGGAATGGCCGGGCTTGCCTTTACCTTTGGCCTCCGTCATGCCTTTGACGTGGACCACATTGCGGCGATTGATAATATGACACGTAAAATGTTAAACGATGGCAAGAATACCAACGGGGTTGGCTTTTCTTTTTCCTTTGGTCATTCCTTGGTAGTAGTCTTGATGACTTTGGTGACGGTCTTGTTTGTTGACTGGGTTGAAAAGGGCTTGCCAGCCCTGGAATCAATCGGTGGCGTTTTTGGCACTTCGATTGCAGCGGTCTTGTTGATTACTTTGGCTGTGGCCAATGGCTTTGTTTTAAAAATAATTTGGCAAAATTTTCGTAAAATTAACCGGGGAACCTTATCCACTAATGATGATTCTTGGCAGGCCCAATCTAAAATATATGGATTGTTTTTAAAGGTGCTGGGGATGGTCAAACATAACTGGCAGGTGGCAGTAGTTGGCTTCATCTTTGGCTTGGGCTTTGACACGGCTACCCAAATTGCGGTCTTAGCAACTTCAGTAACCGCTTCGAGCCAGGGGGTGCCTTGGTACACCACGCTCGCAGTACCGTTTTTCTTCACGGCTGGAATGTGCACGATGGATACTTTGGATGGACTCTTTATGTCCCACGCTTACGGTTGGGTGATTTCCTCTAAGTACCGCAAGGTCTACTTTAATATGGTCCTGACCACTATTTCTGTGGTGGCGGCTGGTGCGATTGGCCTGGTTGATTTGACCCAGGTCGGCACCAATATCTTTGGCTGGCATAATGGCTTTAGCCGCTTTACGACAGGCTTGGACTTTAACCAGTTGGGAATTGCTTTAGTGGTTTTGTTCGCCTTTGCATGGGCGGTTGCTTTGATTTGCTGGAAGGTCTTTAACCTAAAGCAGTACGACCAGGCCTAGTAAATTTAACCAAGGTCTCGATGGAAAAAGACTTGCATTTCTTTTTAAATGCGATTAAAATTATCTTTAATTCATGAGGACGAGTACTTCTTCCAATGCTTAAGCGACGTCATGGTTGGTGAAAATGGCGGCTTGGATTTAGGAAAACTACCTCAGGTGCGGCCTTTTAGTAATGCGTGAAACAAAGCCCGGTGGTCAACCGTTATCAAGACATTGAGTGTTGTGGTTGGTCTTTTTGCTGGCTGCAAAACACGGGTGGTACCACGCAAACGCGTCCCTAGTTGATGAAAGTCAATTGGGGGCGCTTTTTTTATTTGCCAGGGTGCCGTGATTAGGAGAAGCAAGATGGAAGAGAAAAAAGAATTAAAGCGGTCGTTATCGCCGTTGCAAATGGAAATGATTGCCCTTGGGGGGACAATCGGAGTTGGCCTTTTCATGGGGTCAACCTCAACAATTAAGTGGACTGGAACGTCTGTTCTGCTGGCCTATGCCTTGGCCGGCTTGGTCTTGTACATTGTGATGCGGGCCTTGGGGGAGATGCTTTACGTCAAGCCCATCGTTGGGTCATTTGCCAACTATGCCACGAAGTACATTCACCCCGTTGCTGGTTATTTGACTGTTTGGGCCAATGTTTTCCAGTGGTTGATGGTTGGAATTTCTGAAACGATTGCCGTTGGGGTTTACATGAACTACTGGTGGCCTGGTATTCCAACTTGGGTAACTGGTTTGGTAGTCTTGGTCTTGCTGACTTTGACTAACTTGGTCACGGTTAAGGCCTACGGTAGTTTGGAAACTTGGTTCTCATTGATCAAGGTTGTCACGATTATCTTTATGATTATCCTTGGCTTCTTGGTCATCTTGTTTGGGGTTGGTAACCATGGCCACCCACTTGGCTTTTCAAACTTGTGGACGCACGGGGCCTTCTTTGCCGGTGGCTTTAAGGGCTTCATGTTTGCCCTTTCAATCGTGATGACTTCTTACCAAGCCATCGAAATTATTGGGATTACGGCTGGTGAAGCCAACCACCCCCAAGAAGCGATCGTGAAGTCAATCAAGTCGATTGTCGCTCGAATTTTGATTTTCTATATCGGGGCAATCTTCGTGATTATCACGATTTACCCATGGAACGAATTGGCAACTGTTGGTTCACCATTCGTTGAAACCTTTGCCAAAGTCGGCATTACTGCCGCCGCAGGAATCATTAACTTCGTGATGTTAACAGCCGCCGCTTCTGCCTTGAATTCTGGTTTGTTCTCATCATCTCGGATGCTTTACACTTTGGCCCAACAAGGCGAATTGCCTAAGTCATTTAAGAAGCTGTCAAAGAATTCTGTGCCAGACCTATCTGTCTTAGCCATGTCAGCCGGAATCTTACTAGGGATCGTCTTAAACGCGGTTATGCCACTTTTTTGGAAGGGGTCAGCAGACGTCTTCGTCTTGTTCTACTCCGCCTCAACTTTGCCAGGAATGGTGCCTTGGTTTGTCATCTTGATTTCGCAAATCAAGTTCCGTAAGGAAAACCCAGACTTGATGAAGGGCCACCCATTCATGTTGGCCTTGTCACCATGGTCAAACTACTTTGCCATTGCCATGTTGGTCATTACCCTGGTATTCATGGTGATTAACCCAACGACTCGGATTCCACTAGCAATTGGCTTTGCCTTCTTATTGATTATGGCCTTGTTGTTCTTCTGGACCCACCGCCATGGTGAAAAGGAAATGCCGGAGCTGTAAAAGTTAATAGTTAAAATAAAATGGTCGAATGAATTCGATTGTTAATTGTAAGAAAAAAGCAGCTAAGTGTGTGATATGAACCCCGAAATTTGGACAACCAAATTTCGAGGTTTTTATTATGTCCAAATTATCAAAAGAAGACAAAGTT
>NZ_JCAOER010000018.1:0-11981 GCF_059579415.1 Fructobacillus sp. ChS1-6f1-1-27
AGTTAAGCTCTAGAGCGCCGAAAGTAGTTGCCGGAACGCTGGCTGCGAGGATAGGACGACGCGATGCCTGTACATATATAGAAGACAACAGGGGAATCAGAAACGGTTTCCCTGTTGTTTTTTATTCAAATTACGTTTAAAATGTAGTAAATAGTAACAAGGATACTTTGGTTTCCAGCTTGTTAATCGAAGTTGAGGTGAATGCTAATGGAAATGGAAAGAATTAACGACAATACAATTCGCGTGATGATTGAAAACGAGGACTTGCAGGATCGTGGTACTTCCGTTCGCGACCTGTTAAGTGATCGGAGTAAGATTGAGTCATTTTTCTACAATATTTTGTCCGAATTAGATGGTGGGCAGGACTTCGTGGATAATGATAAGGTTTCCTTTCAAGTATTACCTAACCAAAACGGCTTAGAACTCTTCATTTCACGAGTTGATAGTGAAGATGCCTTGAACGATTTGCTTGAGCGAATTGCTGCTTTTCCTGGTGAAGAAAACCAAGTGGATTCTGCCAACAAGGAAGCAATTGATGACTTGTCATTTGACCAAAAGATGGCTTTGATGTCACGGGATGACCGTGAAGATGATGCTAATGATAAGCCATTTTCCGGTAGCTTAGACTTGGTGGCCTTGAAGAATTTTGACCAGGTTTTGGCGTTGGCTGACAGGTTGAATATGTTTAAAGGACAGTCTTCTGTTTACTTATATGAAGACCAGTACTATTTTGCTTTGGATTCAAGGGAAGCTAAGCTAACCAGTACGGAATATAACTTGCTGACATCAACAATGGTTGAGTTTGGTAAGTTCTCGACTTTGAATATTGCAGTTTTGGCTGAACACGGCCAGGTCTTGTTTGACCACCAAGCAATTCATGAAATTAACCAGGTCTTTGCCTAATTAATTGACAAATTCAAATTGTGTTTCGCTTCATTATTCGGGTATAATAGTTTTATATTAATTTAATGGAGCACTATCAATGACGATTTTATATATAATTACGCTGGTACTATTCTTTTGGTTTGTCTTCTATGTCTTAAGCCGGTTCTTTACCCGACTTTTGGGTAATTCACGTGGCTCTGTTTTAAAGGCAGAAGTATTTGTGAAGGACCAACAGGAAAATGGTGGCCAATTAATTGATGTCCGTGATAAGGATCCATTTAAGCGCCACCATTTGAAGGGGGCTCGGAACATGCCAGCCCTTTCATTTAGCCAAGGTAAGTCAGGCTTGCGCCGCGATACTAAGATTTACTTGTATGGGGACACTTTGCAAAGTGCTGTTTCTGTGGCCAAGCGCCTTCGTAAAGAGGGGATTGCAAAAGAAAATATTTACTTAATGGCCGGTGGTTACCGGATGTTAACGGCCCAAAAGAAGGCATAAAAAAAGAATCGCTTGGGCGATTCTTTTTTGTTAGAAGCGGGCTTGGTGAGCTGAGACAGACTTGCGGATTGCTGCCTTTGAAACTTCTTCGTAGTTTTCTTGTTCCTTTTCTTGGGGCCGCTTAACAAGCTTCTTGTAGCCAAAGCCAGCAGAAGCTGCAGCGATTGCTGAACCAAGTACACCTGTCAAAAATCCAACTTTAAATTGTTTTTTCATAATACCCTCCTTTTTCCTTTCTATTATCATGGAAATAGAGGCGTTTGTAAATCCCTAGTTTTAAGGAGCCAAGATGTCAGCGATTAAAATAATTGTGATTGCCGGGCCAACTGCTTCAGGCAAATCGGACTTAGCCATCGATTTGGCTAAAAAATATAACGGTGAAATTATTTCGGCCGACTCGCTTCAAGTCTATCGAGGCCTTGATATTGGAACGGCTAAAACACCAGTGGCTGAACGAAAGGGGGTTGTACACCACCTAATTGATGTGGCCGAGTTGACGGAAGATTTTTCAGTGGCCGACTTTATCCAGGTTGCTGACCAGGCCATTGAAGGCTGTGTTCAGCGTGGAAAGTTACCAGTAGTGGTTGGTGGAACTGGTTTTTACGTAAAAGCACTCTTAGGTGACCAGCCACTAGAATTTAAGGGGTCTGACCCAGAAGAACAAGCGGCGCTGAATCATTTATCTGTGCCAGCATTACAGCAGCAGTTAAAAGACTTAAAACCTGAAAATCTCAGTCCAAACTTTGACTGGCAAAATAAGGCTCGGCTGGTCCGAGCTATTCAAATTGCCAAGCATGGTAAGCGAGAGAAAACAGTGGAAAGGCCAAATTATGATGCTCTCGTCTTAGCCTTAGATTGGGACCGAGGGACCTTATATAGCCGGATTAATGCTCGGGTTGATTTAATGGTCGACCACGGTTTACTAGAAGAGGGGAAGTTGCTGGCGAGTCATGGTGGCATAGACCTCCAAGCCGGTCGTGGGATTGGCTATAAGGAGTTGTTACCATATTTGGCAGGAGAAGTTGACTGGGCAGAAACAGTTGCTTTAATTAAGCAGGATTCTCGGCGGTATGCTAAGCGACAACTAACCTATTGGCGCCACCAAATTCCTGGGTTAGAATGGATTGATGGCCAACAGGCCTTAGAAATTGCCGATGAAAAAGTAGCAGAATTTTTGAAAGAAGGAAAGTATTAATGGATTATGAGCAGGTACTAATGGATTTAAGAGACGGAAACCTAGAAGAAATCAAAGTAACGCCAACTGAATTTCCAGCCTTTCAAAAAGCGTGGTCTTCTTTTCCTTACCAAAATGCAGTTAGGGGAATTGCCCACCCGGGTGGGCAAGTAACCTATATTCGTGCAAAATAACCTGTCAGATTAGGCAAAGTATGCTACAATAATAGGCAAGTAAAATATATAATAAATACCTGCCGGCCTAAATTTGGGTCGGCTTCATTGAGAGGCAAGATTGTGGCATTATCATTTGGACAACATAACGTCGGTATCGATTTAGGAACGACGAATACTTATGTATACGTTGAAGGCAAGGGCATTGTTTTGCGCGAACCATCAGTCGTAGCTCGTAACACTGAAACGCAAGAAGTAATCGCAGTTGGGGAAGAAGCCCGTGAAATGCTTGGCCGGACGCCAGCAAGTATTGCTGCTATCCGCCCAATGCGCGATGGTGTGATTGCTGATTATGAAACGACCGTTGCAATGATTTCTTATTACTTGCAAAAGGCCCTTGGTGGTCGTGTTGGAAAGCCTTTCGTAACTGTTGGTGTTCCTGCACGAATCACTGCCGTTGAACGTCGCGCTGTTATTGATGCAGCTCGAGTTGCCGGTGCACGTGATGCCTATGTTATTGAAGAACCATTTGCAGCAGCAATTGGTGCCGGTTTGCCAGTTATGGAGCCAACCGGTTCAATGGTTGTTGACCTTGGTGGTGGAACGACTGATGTTGCAACGATTTCACTTGGTGGAATTGTGGCTTCACGGTCAACTCGTTTTGCCGGAGACCGCTTGAACGAAGCAATCGTTTCAGCAATCCGTAATAACTATAACTTGGCCATTGGTGAAACAACTGCCGAAGCTTTGAAGATTGAAGTCGGAACGGTTTCACTTGAAGATGCTAAGACCATGGAAGGGACAGAAGCCCGTGGTCGTGACTTGTTGACTGGTCTTCCTAAGACTGTTAATGTTAGCGCCGAAGATATTTCAAAGGCCATCCAAGACCCTGTTAACGAAATTGTAAATGCTATCCGTGAAACGCTTGAATCAACTCAGCCTGAAATTTCAGCTGATGTGATTGATCACGGTATGGTTTTGACTGGTGGTGGGGCCCAATTGCGTGGCCTTGCAACCATGATTGAACAAATTACCAAGGTACCAGTAATTGTTGCTGAAGACCCATTGGACGCTGTCGTTAAGGGAGTTGGCGAATCATTGAAGTCACTCGATGTTTTGTCACAAAACTAATTCGACTAACTTTCCCGTCAAAGGCGTAGCGCTTGCGCTACGCTTTTCTTTTCAAGACGGAATGCTTTGAAAGGTTATTCCATGAAAAAATTATTTTCATCCCGAACCGTCGTTATTTTAATGGTTGGGTTCTTCATTATTGTTGGTATGATTTTGGGGTCAAACTGGTGGGCGAAAAAAACCAATACACCACCACTTTTTCAGCGGATGGTCAATGACTTGTCTGGAAGTGTTTCTCGGGTAATTTCCGCCCCAACCAACGCAATTGAAACACGGGCAAACTCATTGTCAAACCTGCTTTCAACCTTTGATGAAAACAAGAAATTGAAGGCTAAGCTAGATGGTTATGCCCAAACGCAAGTGCGTGAACAGAGTTTGGAAGAAGAAAACGCTTCGTTGAAGAAGCAGTTGAAGCTTCAAGCAACGCTGACGGACTACGATACTTTCTCAGCCGTAACGATTTCAAGGTCACCAACCACTTGGCAGTCACAGCTTGTTATTAACAAGGGTTCTAAGGCTGGTGTTGCCAAGGGCATGCCAGTTATGGGTGACTCTGGTTTGATTGGTCGGGTTTCAGAAGTGAACACGGTTAACTCAAAGGTTACCTTGATTTCTGATACTAGTGAAGACTCAAACCGTTTTGCCATTGTTGTCAAAGACAGTGCTGGCGATGTGAATGGCTTGGTAACAGATTATGATTCAAGCCAAAAGTTGTTGGTAATGGGAAATATTACGAACACTCAAGATACCAAGGTTGGTGACCCAGTTACCACCTCTGGCTTGGGTGGCTTGATGCCATCCGGCTTGTTGGTCGGAACGGTTGAAAAGGTTCAGACTGATGACTATGGTTTGACGAGCAAGGTTTATATCAAGCCGGCGTCTGACTTGAGCCGAATTAATACCGTTTTGCTTGCTAAAACAAAGGTAGGGTCATAAAATGTCAGTTTGGCAGTTTATTCGCTTACAACTAATCTATCCTTTGATGCTGTTCTTACTGTTTTTCCTTGATGGGAATATTATGTCGGCCTTTGGGAGTTGGTTGTTGTACTCACAACTTCATATTGTACCGATGCTGACTTTAATTTGGATTTTTTACGGGATTCAGTTTGAAATCACGGATAAGATTCCTTTTTATGTCTACGTTGTCTTGCTAGGAATGCTCTTTGATGTTTATTACACGGGTATTTTCGGGACTTATACGGTGGCCTTTTTGGCAGCGGCGATTGTGATGGACCGTCTCCGTCCTTACTTTGATGAACGGGTAATGTCGGGTCTTTTGCTGCTCTTAGTTGGTATGATTGTTTACCTTGGTGTGACTTACTTTGCGGGTGTCATTATTAACTTAAATAATTTGACGCCAGCGGCCTTTGTGGTTGGCGATGTCTTTCCAACGGCGGCTTTGAACTTAGTAATTGCAGCGATTTTTTACTACCCATCTTGGTCCTTATTCCAACGATTGGGATAAAGTGTTTGCAATTTCTGAATAAGCTGGGTATAATGACGGTAATTAAAACGTTGACTAGGAGAGTAGCGGTGATGTTTCTTTCAGAAAGCTTACGGGAATTGCGAGTAAGCAGGACATTGCTGTGAACCACACCTAGGAGTGCGCTATTGAATTCAGTAGGTAGTGCCGGTTGTGTCCGTTAAAACACCGGGTATTTAATAACTAAGTACCCTTGAGGCTCATTTTTTGATGAGCGTAAATGAGGTGGGACCGCGATTATTCGCCCTCTAAGTACAATTGTACTTAGAGGGCGTTTTTTCGTTTCAACGTAAAAGTGGCAAAGTGAGGAATTTGAGATGAAATACTTTTTTGAAGTACTACCGGGGATTGCTTCCGGTTTACAAATGACATTGGGAATCTTTTTCATTACCATCATTGGCTCAGTTCCACTTGGTATCCTGGTCTCCCTTGGGATGCGGTCGCATTATTTTAGTATTCGTTGGCTAATCAACGGCTATGTTTGGTTAATGAGGGGAACGCCACTTTTGCTTCAGTTGATTTTTATCTACTACGGTTTGGCAATGGTTGGGGTATCTTTCTCCCGCTTTGACGCGGCGGCCTTTGCCTTTGTCATTAACTATGCAGCCTACCTGGCAGAAATTTTCCGCGGTGGCCTACAAGCCATTCCAAAGGGCCAGTTCGATGCCGCCCAAGTCCTTGGCTTAAGCAAGGTACAAACTTTCTTTAAGGTTGTTTTGCCCCAAGTAATTAAGATTATTGTTCCGTCATTTGGAAACGAAGTCGTCAACTTGGTTAAAGATACTTCTCTGATATATGTGATTGGCTTGGGCGATATCTTGCGGGCCGGATCGATTGCGGCTAGTCGTGATGTTTCCCTTATTCCATACTTAATCGTTGGGGTGATGTACCTAATCATGGTTGCAGTTGTAACCTTGCTCTTACGGTCAAGCGAAAAGCGCTTGAACATTTGGAGGTAAGCGATGATTAAAATCGAAAACTTATCAAAATCATACGGTGACAATGTCATCTTTAAAGACTTGTCTTTGCAACTGCAAGACAGTGAAATCCTGACGGTCCTGGGTCCATCTGGTTCAGGAAAGACGACTCTGATTAAGACCTTAACGGGCTTGGAACAAGCCGAATCTGGTCAGATTACGGTCAATGACCAGACTTATCAAATTGGTGACCCTAAAGCGGCCGCACAAATCGGTCTGATTTTCCAAGACTTTAACTTGTTCCCACATTTGACAGTTCGGAAAAACATTACTTTGGCCCCTACTTCGGTTAAGAAATTGTCCGAACAAGAAGCCAACCAAAAGGCTGATGACTTGTTAGAAACATTGGGTCTGACTGCCCAAGCTGACTTGTACCCTTACCAGTTATCTGGTGGGCAAAAGCAGCGGGTTGGGATTGCCCGGGCCTTGGCAATGGACCCTCAAATTATCGCCTATGATGAACCAACTTCCGGTTTGGATGAAAAGACGACGAAGCAGGTGGTCCAGGTGATGTTAGATTTGAAAAAGGCCGGTGTCACTCAGTTGGTTGTTACGCACGACTTGCCGTTTGCTGACCAAGTCGCTGATACCAGCTTTGACTTTGAAAAAGAGGTGAACCGCGGATGATTTCGATGAAGAAAAAAATTATTGTCAACACGGCGGTGATTCTTTCTTTCTTCGCCGTTGTCGCTTTCTGTGTTGCTTTCCTATCCAAGCCAAAGGATTCATCTTCTTCTGATACCAAAGATACTTGGTCGAAAATTAAGACTGATAAGACGATTACGATTGGTTTAGATGATACCTTTGTCCCAATGGGCTTCCGTGATAAGGAAGGTAAGCTAGAAGGCTTTGATATCGATTTGGCCGATAAGGTCTTTGCTAAATTAGGCATTAAGGTCAACTGGCAGCCAATTGATTGGTCGATGAAAGAAACCGAGTTAAATACTGGTAACATCGATGCCATTTGGAACGGTTATACCAAGACGCCAGAGCGGGCCAAGCAGGTGGCCTTCTCAAATGTTTACCACAAGGTCACGATGGCCGTTGTCGTGAAAAAGTCTGATGGGATTAATCGCTTTGCTGATATGTCTGGCAAAGTCTTGGGTGTTCAGACTGGGTCTTCTGGGGAAACGATGTTAAACAGCAGTCCTAAGCTGTTGAAACAGTACATTAAAAACCAGACGCCAGTTGAATACGATACCTTTGATAAGGCCTTTACCGATTTGAATGCGAACCGGATTAAGGGAATCTTGGTCGATGAAGACTATGCCCGCTATTATATTAACCACCAAGCTAACCCTGGCGATTACAAGATTTTGACAGGTGGTTTTGACCAGACTGAGGATGTTGTTGGATTCCGTAAGGGAGACAAGAAGCTTCGGGAAAATGTTAATAAGGAATTAGCAGCCTTGCAAAAGTCAGGTTACATTAAGCAACTTGAGGATAAGTGGTTTGCTAAAAATTGATGGTTCAGAAAAACGCCTACGGGCGTTTTTTTATTTGGTGGAAATAACTGTCGACTTGTTTTGTAGCCATGATCGATTTTTTTGACAAATTCGAGTCGAAGTCTTGTAAGATAGGAATATGCTAAAAACTTATCAAATCGGTCCAGGGCTAACGGTCCTGCACCAGCAAAGTAGTCAATTTAAAACAGTGCACCTCGCTGTGAACTTTATTCAAAAAGCACGGCCAAAGGCAACGGCGGCTCGGTCGCTGCTGTCTTACTTAATGGCCGTTTCGGCCAAGCGATACCCTAATCAACAGGCAGTTGCCCAAAAGTTAATCGATCTTTTTGGAGCCGACTTCCGGACCCGGGTGAGTGGCTATGGTGAAAACAACTTAGTGACGGCTTCTTTGGAAGTGGTTCAGCCAGGGCTGTTGCCAAATTCAGCTGACATCGTTCAGGACGGCCTAGCCTTCATAGAAGAAATGGTCTTTGGTTTTGATTGGGAAAACCAAGCAAATGCTCAAGCCATTTTTTACCAAGAAAAGCAGAACTTGCTGCAAGCAATTCTAGCCCGAAAAGACGATAAGGAAACTGTTGCCTTAGACTTAGCCCGCCAGGGTCTTTTTGAAGATGAAAGCTTAGAAGAATCGGTGATTGGCGACTTCCGGGATGTCCAAGCCTTAACCCTTGAAGACCTCCGCCAGGCCCAGCAGCATATGCTTGCTGAAGATCAGGTAGTTGTCACGGTCGTTGGTAACATTGATGGGGATGTGGTGACTGGTGGTGTTAAAAAGTGGCCGGTTCCTTCAGCAAACCTAGTTGGTTATCAGCCGGTTATCGGGCGAGTGGCCTTGCAAAAGCAGCGAGAAAAGACGATAACCAAGCCCGGCTTAAACCAGGCGGTCTTAGTTCAACATTACCAGCTTGGTTCAGACTTTCAGCTTGGCAATAACCAGACCTACTTTGCCACCTTAGTGTTTAATACCTTATTTGGTTCTGGCCCAACTAGCCGGCTCTTTACGGAAGTTCGTGAAAAGAATAGTCTGGCTTACAGTGTTTATTCCAAGTTGCAAACAGACCTTGGTATTGTGACGGTGGTGGCCGGCTTTAATGATGTTGAGCTAGTTAAGCTCCGGTCACTAGTCCAGGTTCAGCTGGCAGACCTAGGGGCTGGTCGGTTGAGCGAAGGAAACTTAGTTCAAGCGAAGAAGACTTTGAAAAATATCTACCACCTGCAAGCTGACCGGGTTGGCTTGCTGGCAAAAACGGTTTTGAACGGGCAAATGACGGGCCAGCGACTTGCTGAGGCAGACTTTTTGGCAGGGATTGACCGAGTGACGGCTGCCGATATTAAGCAGGTGGCGGCGGGGTTGCATTTGCAAACGGACTTTGTCTTAGTACCTAAGGAGGGCGACTAATGGTTGCAGAGATAAAAGAGGGGGTAACAACCTTTACAACCGCAGATGGCCTCTCCGTGACCTTGGTTGAAAAGCCGGGCTTCCACCAGGTTATTGGGGCATTGACGGCCAAATTTGGGTCTTTGGTGACTAGCTTTACGAATGAGGCTGGCAAAGAAGTGACGGTTCCGGCTGGGACTGCTCACTTTTTAGAGCATAAGCTCTTTGATAAAAAAGAAGGGGATGCGCTGGTTAGGTTCACGGACTTGGGGGCAGATTCTAATGCCTTTACTGGCCCTAGCCAAACTAGCTACTACTTTACCGCCACTTCAAACCTTAGTGAAAACTTAGCCTGGTTATTACAGTTTGTCCAAGAGCCATACTTTGATGAGGCGAAAGTTGCTCGCGAGCGGGGCATCATTGAAGAAGAAATCAAACTTTACCAAGATGACCCGGATTGGCAACTATACCAAGGAATTATTGGCCAGCTTTACCCAAATTCACCAATCAGCCAAGATATTGCTGGTACAAAAGAAAGCCTCCAGCAAATTACTGCTGACTTATTATACGAAATCCATCGGACTTTTTACCAAGCTAATAACTTGACCTTGGTGGTGGCTGGGGACTTTGATGTTAAGGCTATTCGGCAATTAATTAAAGACCAACAGGCTCAGTTGGCCCGTCCGATTGTGCCGGTGACAGTGGACCAGGTCCAGTTGGCTGACCAAGAAAGTTTCAGGGCCAAAGTTAATATGCCGGTGGCGTTGAAAAAGACTGCTTATGGTCTTCGGTTGACCGAACCAGAAAAAGAGATGTCGGACCGAACCATTGTAACTCGAAAGCTCTTAGCAGAAGTGACCCTTGATTTAGTCTTTGGGGAACAAAGTGACTGGTACCAATACTGGTACCAAGCAGGCGTTTTGACTGATAGTTTTGACTATGAGTATGGCCTGGTGGGTGCTTATCAAAACTTGCTGTTCTTTGATGAGGGGGACCATCGTGAGGAACTACAAAAGGTTTTGACGAATCGGTTAGAAGAGGCGGTTCAAGTTTTGGAAGGTAGCAGTGCTGACTTCCTTAGAATCAAGCAGGCCTTAGCTGGTCAAATGCTTTCTAGTCAAAACCAAGTCGAACGCCTAGCATTAGACGAAGATTTAAGCTTGTATAAGCTCTCACTATTTGATAAAATTAGCTTAATAACGCATTTTTCCTTAGAAAACGTGGTTGAATTTGGCCAAGAGATTTTTTCAAAAACCAAGTTAACCCTCTTAGAGTTAGAAAAGTAGTAAAATGGCAGAAATTTTAACAAGTGACGCAGGTCAACAACTAAAAGAAACACGGCAAGCCAAGGGTTATACCATTGACCAGATTGCCGAAAAGACAAAGATTCAAGCTAAATTCATCCAAGCCTTAGAAGAAGACGACCAGGACCTCTTACCAAGTCCGTTTTATACCCATGCTTTTGCTAAGCAGTATGGGAAGTTTTTGGGCTTAAACCCCGAAAACCTTTTTGAAGAAGATGATAATGTTGAGGATGCTTTTGACACAATGTCATATGCTCACCGCGATGATGACGGTGTTGTCCGTGCTGGTGTTAATGATGCTGGTTCAGCTAAGTCACGGTTCCGTGGCTGGATTCCAAAGATTTGGCTAGTGATTATTATCGGGGCAATCTTATTGGTCGTCTGGTTTGTTATAACCCGGGCCAGCTCAAGTTCAGATAATTCTGGATCAAATGACCAAGTCCAAGTGGCTTCATCATCCGTATCGCAGTCTTCATCAATGACCTCATCTTCAAGTGGGTCTGGTACGATTAACTTTGGTACTGCAACAACCAACACTGGTTCGTTGACCACAACTTATAACTTGGCTAGCCAGTTAACGGCTGACCACAAGCTGGTTGCTAAGGGTCAAAATGGATCAACGACTTTGAAGGTTACTGATGGAACTGGTAAGTCTTTGTTTAACCAAACTTTGGCTGCCAATGCCGAACAGACGATTGACTTGCCTGCTAATACGGCAATTATCAATATCCAAGTATCACAAATTAATAATATTAATTTGACGCTGAATAACCAGCACATTGATGTCAATAACTTGCCATCAAACCCAACCACTTGGAACGTCGTTTTGAACATGAACAAGTGAGAAAACAATGAACCTACCTAACAAATTAACTGTTTTCCGGATTATTTTGATTCCGGTTTTCATGGTAACGTTGGCTTTTTCAAAGTCATCATCGATTGTTAACCATGACTTGAACTTATCGCTGGCATGGATGGTTGCAGCAATCGTCTTTGCTGTCGCCTGCATCACTGACTTCTTGGACGGACAGATTGCTCGACGCCAAGGTTTGGTGACTAATTTTGGTAAATTCTTCGATCCACTAGCTGATAAGCTCTTGGTGATGACCGCCTTAATCTACTTGACGGCTTACCACCAAGTGCCAGCTTGGGTCACGGCCGTGATCGTCATCCGTGAATTGGCTGTGACTGGTTTGCGGACTTTGATTGTCGAAAACAACGGTAAGGTCTTAGCAGCCGCTTGGCCTGGTAAGATTAAGACTTTTTCTCAAATGTTTGCCATTGTTTTCCTGTACTTGAAGGAATGGCCATTTGGATTGGTGGACTTCCCACTTGGTCAAATCTTGATTTACATCGCGGTGGTCTTCACCATTTATTCAGGAATCGATTATTTCTGGCAAAACAGGTCGGTCTTTGCGGACGGATTGTAAGTTAAAATGATATGAACCCCAAAATTAGGACATGTCATTGAGCGGCCTTTAGGACTGATGCCCGATATTCAATCGGCGTCA
>NZ_JCAOER010000019.1:0-9687 GCF_059579415.1 Fructobacillus sp. ChS1-6f1-1-27
CCATATTTTTTTGCAATAGCACTAATTGAATTTTGATGCGATAAACATTCGTTAATTGCCTGTAGTTTAGTTTCTATAGAAATTTTAGTCATAAAAATACCCCGAAAGTACTTTAACTTTCGGGGTATACGTCATGACGGATTGGTCTTTTAATTTGCTTAGCTATTGTGAGTGACGTACAAGAAGAAGACAAAGACAAGGGCTAAGATGTACATTAGCCAGTTGACTTCCTTACCACGCTTAGTAGCTAACATCGTGATTGGGTAAGTGATAAAGCCAAGGGCAATTCCATCTGAAATTGAGTAAGTCAATGGCATTCCAACCACAATCAAGAAGGCTGGGGCCGCAATCGCCATGTCTTCCCACTTGATGTTCTTCAAGTTTTTGGCCATCAAGATTCCGACCACAACCAAGGCTGGGGCAGTAACGGATGAAGTTACGACCGTTAGCAATGGTGAGAAGAACAATGACAACAAGAAGAACAAACCAGTGACAACCGAAGTCAAACCTGACCGACCACCTACGGCAATACCAGATGATGATTCAACGTAGGCTGAAGTAGGAGAGGTTCCCAAAACAGCACCAGTTGTCATTCCAACGGCATCGGCCATCAAAGCCTTACCGGCCCGTGGCATCTTGTTGTTTTCCATAAAGCCAGCTTGTTCAGCCAAACCAATCAAGGTGCCGGCCGTGTCAAAGAAGACAACAATCAAGAAGGTTAGGACAACCACCCACATTTGGAAGGTGTCGATGTGGCCAAGGTAGTTAAAGGCTTGGCCGAAAGTTGGCTTTAATGACGGGGCAGTTGAAACCAATGAGCTTGGCAACTTGATTTGACCAAAGACCAAACCAACGATAGTGGTAATCACCATTCCAACGAAGATCGCTGCTGGCGTGTTCTTCGCCATCAAAACCAAGGTAATAATAATACCAAAGATTGAAAGCAAGGTAGCTGGGTCAGTCAAGTTTCCCATGGCAACCATGGTTGACTTGTCGGCGACAACCAAACCACCGTCATGCAAACCAATAAATGAAATAAAGAGACCAATACCGGCGGCAATGGCAGTCTTTAAGTCGGCTGGGATGGCGTCGATAATCTTTTCGCGGACCTTAAACATTGTTAAGATCAAGAAGATAACGGCTGCCACCAAGATGCCGGCCATCGCTGTTTGCCACTTAACGCCCATTCCAATGACAACGGAATAAGCGAAGAAGGCGTTGACCCCAAGACCTGGGGCAATCGCGATTGGGTAAAGGGCGACAATTCCCATGAAGATGGTGGCAATCGCAGAAGCGATGGCAGTGGCGGTAAAGACCGCTCCCTTATCCATCCCGGCGTCACCCAAAACCGTTGGGTTCAAGAACAAGATGTATGACATCGCCACGAAGGTGGTAAAGCCGGCAATGAATTCAGTTCTGAAATTCGTGCCGAGCTTGTCAAACTTAAAATATGATGCAATGAAGGACATAATTATCTCCTTAAAATATTTTTCCTACCTGAATATTCTAGCAGGAAAATACCACTTTGTTTAAATGAAAATCAAAATTTAGGGAAATAAAGACGAACTTTCTAAACGAATTTTAGATAATTGTCCATTTTATCGAACGTTTGTCTCTTTAAGAAAGCAAAGGGACAATAGTCCGCCTTGTGATGCTTTGGGCTTTAATTTGGATGAAAAAATCCAGGTGGCTTTTGCAAGTTGGGCTTGACTCAGAATTTTTGCCAAGGACAATTGAACTAAGCTATAATAAGGTAACTTTGAAAAATCGTAAAAAAATTGAGAGGGGCAGGAACTATGGATCAAAAAACGTGGGAACGACTGGTAAAGTATACCGAATTGCAGGGCACTTCAGGTCAAGAAGACTTGGTTCGGTCTGCCTTTAAAGAAGACTTGACCCCCTTGGTTGATACGGTCTACCAAAACGACTTAGGCGGAGTTTTTGGCGTAAAAAATGAAGCTAGCCAGGGTCCCCGGGTAATGTTTGCTGCCCATATGGATGAAGTCGGCTTTATGGTTTCTGGTATTCTGCCAACTGGGGCCTTGCAGGTGGTGGCTTTAGGCGGTTGGAACCCTAGTACGGTTTCGGCCCACCGGTTTACCTTGTTTACCAAAAAGGGCCAATACCCAGTAGTCTCATCAGCGGTTTCACCACACTTGCTCCGCGGTAAGACCGGTGGGGCTAGTGCCTTAACCATTGATGACATCTTGTTTGATGCTGGTTTTGAATCCAAGGACCAGGCGGAAGCTTTCGGTGTCCGCCCCGGTGACTTTGTTGTGCCGGCTACTAAGACAACCCGGTTGGCTAACCCTAACCGAGCTGTTTCAAAGGCCTATGATAACCGTTTTGGTGTTTCGGCGATTTTGACGGCCTTAGAAAACTTGCAGGGCGTTGAAACTCCTAATAATTTGATTGCCGGTGCGAATGTCCAAGAAGAAGTTGGCTTGCGTGGGGCTAAGCCCGCCGTGAACCAATTGAAGCCGGATGTCTTTTTTGCCGTTGATTCATCAGCGGCCAACGACCTCGACCAAACGGTCGGACGTCAAGGCTTGATGGACCAGGGAACTTTAATCCGGGTCTTTGACCCAACGGTGGTGACTTCACCACGGTTAAAGGAATTTATTTTGCAAACGGCAGAAGACAATAAGGTTCCTTACCAGTACTTTGTTTCAAAAGGTGGGACCGATGCTGGGGCCGTTCAGGGACAGTTTGCTGGCTTGCCAGCGGTCTCACTTGGCGTGGCTTCCCGGTATATCCATACGCACGAAACGATTTGGTCAATTCCAGACTTTGACGCAGCCACTGAATTGGTGACGGCGATTGCTAAGAACTTAGATGACTCTGTTTACCGAGATATTGTGGGGCACTAATGTTTAAGAAACTTCAATATTTAGATTATTGGATAGCCGTCCCCTACGCGGTCTTATCCCTTTTGGGAATTGTGATGGTCTTTTCGGCCACCCAAGATGCTTATCTATCACCAATTATGTCCTTTTCCAAGCAGGCCATCTTCGTGATTATTGGTTGGACGGTGGCCTTTTTGGCCTTTAAGTTTAAGCGGTCGGTCTTACGGCAGCAAAAAGTTTTAAACGGCTTGATGATTGTCACAACCTTGCTGTTAATTGTTGCCCGGTTAGCGCCGGCAATTAACGGGGCCCACGGTTGGATTAACATCGGGCCGGTGACCTTGCAGCCAGTTGAGCTAGCTAAAATTGTTTTGATTTTGTACTTTGCCCACTGGTTTGAAAAAAAGCCTTGGCAACCAAATGGCGGCCTTTCTCGGCAAATCCAGCAGTGGACTGCGCCAGGGATGCTCCGCAAGCTCTTTTTGCCCTTTATCATGGTGACAATGAACGTCTTAATGCCTGATTTGGGAAATATGTTTATCACCATCGCCGTCTTGTCGATGATGCTAATGGCTTCTGGTGTGACTTCGCGGGCAAACATTGTTTTCGTAGCGATGTTCTTTATCCTCTTGCTCTTCTTGCCCAACATCATTTCGGCCTTCCACCTGGGTCAGTCATCATCTTATGCCATCCGGCGGTTATCGAACTTCGTCGATCCTTGGTATAATGTAGACCAGAGTCGTCAGCTTTTGTACGCCTACTATGCGATTTCACACGGTGGTTTGTTTGGGGTTGGTTTGGGGAATTCACTATTGAAGCCTTACTTGCCTGAATCAAACACCGACTTTATCATGGCGGTCGCAGCCGAAGAGCTAGGCGCCATTGCCATCTTGATTGTCTTAATCACCTTGATGATTTTGATTGGGCGTTTGGTTTACATCGGTATCCGGCAAAAAAGCCAGTACAACCGTTTATTCTTGTACGGTTTAGCTGGGCTGATGTTAATGCAATCCTTTGTTAACTTGGGTGGGGTCCTAGGACTTTTGCCAATTACTGGAGTGGTCTTCCCCTTCATTTCTGGAGGAGGGTCTTCCTTTGTCTTCTTTTCGGCAGCGGTTGGTTTAGCGCTGAACGTGGCCGCTCAAAACAAGGAAATTATTACACCAGCGCCACAAGATTATGCGGCGCGAAGGGAATTGAAACGTTAATATGTTTACCATGAATAACCGACGGGCCCTTTACGTTTACATGCGGGGCTTAAAAAACGTCAAGCAACTGGCCAAATTTGGCGATGTGACCTATATTTCGAAGAAGATGCACTACGTTTGTTTGTATGTTGACGAGGACCAGGTCGAAACAGTTGTTGAAAAATTAAACCAGTACCGTTTTGTTAAGACGGTTAAGGTCTCACCGCGGCCTGAAATCGACCCTGACTTAGAAAACGTCCACGATGATGTCTTCTTTGAAGCCTATGACCAAAGCGAGGGTGCTAGCAGTCAGGCGATTGCTGAATCACTTAGCCCACGGGCAAATGCAGACCAAGACAGTCAGGAACAAGGGCCAGCAGCTACGAGTCAGTCAGACCAAAACGGGGGGCAAAGCTAATGCGGGTAATTGCTGGAAAATTTGGCGGCTTGCGTTTGGAAGCCGTCAAGGGTCGGCAAACGCGGCCAACAACCGATAAAATCAAGGAAGCTATCTTTTCGATGTTGATGCCTTATTTGACTGGTGGCCAGGTTTTAGACCTCTATGCCGGAACCGGGGGCTTGGCAATTGAAGCGATTTCGCGGGGGATGGGCCAGGCAGTCTTAGTTGACCGGCAAAAGGCGGCGATCGATGTCATCCATAAAAACATTGAAAAGACCCACTACGAAGAAGCCTTTCAAGTTTTGAAAGTGCCAGCAGCTGCGGCCTTGGCCCGGTTAGCCAGTGAAAACCAGGTCTTTGACCTGGTCTTATTAGACCCACCCTATGCCAAAGAAAAGCTCAAGGCTGATTTGTTAGCAATGGAAGATGGTGGCTTGCTCCGTGATGGTTCTGTAATCATGATTGAATCCGACCAGGTGGCTGATTTACCAGAGCCAAGCCCAAACTTAACGTTAATCAAGCAAAAGGACTACGGGATTACCCGGGTGTCCTTGTACCAGTACCAAGCAAAAGGACAGGATTAAGATGAGAAAAGCAGTATTTCCGGGTTCTTTTGACCCATTAACCAACGGCCACTTAGATATTATCAAACGGGCTTCAGCCCTCTTTGACGAAGTCGTTGTGGCAGTTGGAACCAACACTAACAAGCAAGGCCTTTTTACTCCTGACGAGCGGCTAGAACTTGTGGCTGAAGCAGTTGCCGACCTCCCCAATGTGACAGTTGGTAAAGTTGAGGGCCTGACCGTTGACTATATGCAGTCCATTGGTGCTAAGTTCTTAATCCGTGGTTTGCGGAACGTGAAGGACTTTGAATACGAACGCGATATTGCCGAATTGAACTCAGTCATGGCCGGGGTTGAAACGGTCTTGCTCTTGGCGAAGCCGGCTAACCAAAACGTGTCATCATCGATGGTTAAAGAAATTGCTAAGTTCGGTTCAGATAAGCTGGAAGCCTTTGTTCCTGCTGTGGTCGTGAAGGCTCTGGGCAAGCACTTTGAATAAAAAATGGGCGCTTTACAATTAAATCGATAATTTTTTAATACCTCTTACGTCTAATGACCTAGGAGGTATTTTTTATGTTTGAAAAAATCAATGTTCAAGCACTGTTGTCCTGGGCCAAGGCTCATTTGAAGGTCGCTATCCCAGCTGCTGGTGGGGGACTACTAGTCCTATTATGGCTGGTCCATAGCCTTTTGGGAGCAGTGACAAAACCTAGCCAGTCCGCCCAGCCAACCCAAGTTAGCCTTAGTCAAAAAAGTGGGCTGCCGGGGTCGAATGAAAAACGGCCCGGGACGACTAAGTCGGTTGGACCTAAGTTAGCTGACCAAGCCAAAACCGGCAAAGTGGTTGTCGATATCAAAGGAGCTGTCAACCGACCCGGACTATATGAATTAAAAGCTGGCAGTAGGATGCAACAAGCCATTCAACAGGCTGCTGGTTTAACTGCTGAGGCCGATGCGAATTTGGTAAACCTGGCCCAGCCAGTTACGGATGGGGCTGCAATTTATATCGCCAAAGTTGGTGAAAAGCCACCGGCGGGGTTAGGTTTATCCACCGGCGCTGGTGGAAATGATGGGGCTAACAAGGCCCCAGTCAACTTGAATACCGCAACGGCTAAAGAACTAGAAGCTCTGGACGGGATTGGCCCCAAAAAGGCCGAGCAAATTGTTGCCTTCCGTGAACAGCAGCACCTCTTCCGGTCAGTCGATGACCTCAAAGAAGTTGGCGGGATTGGTCCGAAGCGTTTTGACCAGCTGAAAGACCAGGTGACGGTCTGATGGGAAGTGATAATAAAACCCGGTCGACCTTTTTGCTGGCATTGTTGGTTGGCGCTTTGTCGTTAGTGTTTGGCCAAGCCAATGCATTAATAATCACGATTTTGCTAGCTGCTATCATTGCAGTTGGCTGGTTTACTTGGCAAAACCTTCGGGCCGGTCTGCGGATCTTGACTTTGGCCCTTTGTTTTGCCGGATACTTTGCATATGGCATGGTGAAATTGGACCAGCAGGCCCGACAACCAGCGGAAAAAGACCAAGCGGTTGTTCTGACTGTTTATCCCGATGACTTAAAGTTTGATGAAGACAAGGGGCAGGTCAAAGGGGTGGCTCGCATGGCTAACGGCCAATCCGTCTGGTTTTTCTACCAGGTTAAAGCGCTGTCGGAATGGCAGTCTTTAAAAGCTAACCAGCAGACGTTAACAATTACCGGACAAGGTAATTGCCGTAAAATCCTACCAGCCACCAACTTTCATCAGTTTGACTTCCGGATGTTTTCCAAAACGAAGTGGATTACCCACCAGGTCATTGTTAAAAGCGGGCAAATTCAACCGAGAAAGGCTGCTAACCTGAAAGAAACCGTCCTCGACTTTTTTCACCACCAGCACTATTTGGCGGAAAAATGGGCAGTCCGTTTGCCAGAGCCATTACAAAACTATGCTTTGGCGCTAATCTTAGGGTCCAAGAACCATTCGCTGTATGAAGATAACCCAGAAATTAGAGATTTGGGGCTTATCCACCTGTTCTCACTATCGGGTTTTCATGTTAGTTTTCTGTTGGCAGTTTTGGCAAAGGTTGGCCGGCGGTTTTGGTTCTACCAGGAATTCACGGTTGCCCTGCAGGCCTTATTACTACCAGCATTTTACCTCTTTACTGGGAGCCCGCCAATCTTGGTTCGGGCAGTGGTAGCTGGTGAATTACGGCTCTACCACCAGCACCGGCGCAGTCAAGTCAGCCCCATTTGGGTTTGGTCGGTCGCCCTGTTAGTCTCATTGCTAGTTAACCCCTTAATCTTGTTTACCCTAGGTGGCCAGCTGTCCTTTGCTTTGACACTGGCCCTGGCACTAACACCCAGATTAACGACCATCCAACGGGGGTGCTTTTTAACCCTGGTAGCCTTTCCCCTCATTGCCAGCCAGCAGTATTCCTGGAACCTCTGGCAAACGGCCGCCAATTTATTAGCCGTTCCGGCCTTTACGGTTGCCATCTTACCGGCCGTGTTAGTGGGCTACTTTGGTCAGCAGGTGCCGGGCATTGCCCCACTGGCAAATACAGCCGTTCGGGCCTTTGATAAAGCAGTCCAAGTCGTTGGTAATTTTCCCGGGCAAATTGTGGTCGGTGACTTTTCTTGGCTAGCCTGGTTAATTTTGTTTTGCCTGCCGTGGCTAGCCTTGCAGGGCAGTGTAAAAGTCAGGTGGCGGGTTGCAACCACCTGGTTGGTCACCTTTGCCATTAGTTTTTACCTAGTCCACTGGCCAAAGGAGGGCGAGTACACCACTTTTGATATCGGCCAGGGGGATGCAGCCCTACTGCGCGAACCACGGAATAAATCGGTAACGCTAATTGATACCGGTGGGAAAGTTTCCTTTGCTGGTGCCCCTTGGTTAAAGGGCCAACCAGGCCAAGAAAAAGCTAGCAAACCACTAGAGGGACAGGCCAAGTCGGTGATTGTGCCTTATTTGCATGCTAAGGGAATTAGTCGAATTCATAACTTAGCCTTTTCCCACCAGGACCAAGACCACTTGGGGGATGCCCAAGTGATTTTGGAAAACTTTCGAGTCGACCGCGTTTTGGTGCCAGCGGGGATGGAGGTCCAGCCGGCCTTTAAAAAGAAGATTGCCCCGTATTTGCACGGGGCCAAGGTCGTGGGGGTAACAGACCAGACTACTTTAAGAAAAATGCCACTCCGACCAGTCCATCCTTTTGAGGCTGGGATTGGTGAAAACGAAGATTCCTTGGCCTGGGTCGGCCAGGTTGGTAACCAGGTTTTATTTACGGCTGGTGACTTGGGCCAGGAGGGTGAAGCGGCGGTTGCGGTCAAGTATCCTGACCTAAGGCCAACGATGGTCAAGTTTGGCCACCATGGGTCAAAAACGTCAACGGACCCGGCCACCTTTGCCAAATGGCAACCGAAGATTGGCCTGATTTCGGCCGGACGGGATAACCGCTACGGCCACCCGAACCAAGAGACCTTGGAAACGGCTTTGGAAAATCGGATGTTGGTCTACAGTACAAAGCGCCAAGGTATGCTAAGATATGTATACGAAGAAAAACGGAGCAAAGCTTTTCAAGTAAAGAGTACCTATGACCTTACAGACTTTGAAAAATCAAATTGACCAGGATGCCCTGCCGGCCTTGTACCTCGTTCAGGGGAATGAAAGTGCCTTAATCGAAAAGGCCCACCGGACTTTTGGAACGATTATTCAGCCAGAAGACCAGGAAATGAACCAGGCTAGTTATGACTATTCTGAAGTTGGGCTGGGGGATGCCTTGGCGGATTATTCGTCAATGCCATTTTTTGGTGACCACCGGTTAGTGATCGTTGAAAATCCAACCTTTTTAACTGGGAAAAATAAGTTGGCCGAAGACCAGGAACAAGGACTTTTGAATGCCCTAGGCAACCCAGTCCCTGGTAATTTACTCGTTTTATTTGCCAACGATTTAACCCTAGATAAGCGTAAAAAGGTGACCAAAGAGGTCTTGAAGCAGGCGGAAGTCTTGGAGCTAAACGCCCTAGACGATCGGCAAACCAAACAGGCCCTCCAGCAATTTTTGGCCGCCCGGCAGGTGAAATTGGCACCGGAAGCAGAAGAAGAACTTTTGCTACGGACGCAGGCTTCCTATTCGAAGGTGTTGGCCGAAGTGCCAAAATTATTAGCCTATGCGGCGGATTCTAAAACTATTTCATTGGAAGCCGTGACTGGTTTGGTACCAAAAGAATCAACGGCCCAGGCCTTTGACTTAGCCGACAATGTCTTGAAGGGCAAGGTCAAAGAGGCCTTAGACCTCTACCATGACTTAGTTAAAAATGGGGAAGCACCACTTCGCCTAAATGCCTTATTGCTCGGGCAGTTCCGTTTGCTTTTGCAAGTTGCTGGCCTCCAGGGGTCTGACCAAGAGGCCGGTAAGGCCTTGGGTGTCCACCCTTACCGAGTCAAGCTGGCCCGGCAATCACTGCGCCAGTATTCCTTGGCTAAGGTCCGAGACGGCTTTTTGCAAATTTTGGAGATGGAAATTCAAATGAAGTCGAAGACGGTCGACCCCGTCTTCTTATTTGAAAGCTTTATGGCTAACTTTTAAACTGATAAAGCAAAAGCACCCACTGACCAATCATGTGACTGATTAATGATATGAACCCCGAAATTTGGACAACCAAATTTCGAGGTTTTTATTATGTCCAAATTATCAAAAGAAGACAA